>JAKAZJ010000095.1 GCA_021826565.1 Pseudomonadota bacterium
GGAGCTGCGCAGCCGTGATGGGCTTGAGGCCGAGACGCTTACCGTGTTCCAGCCCGACCCCGCGCTTCGGCTCTATACCACGGTGGGCGAACGCCGCCCGCTGCACGCCGGCGTTCCCCGCCTGCTGCTGGCCTACGCGCCCGAAGCGGTGCAGACCCAGGTGCTCTCTCAGCGGCTGCCCCGCTTCACGCCCGCTACCCGGACGGACGCTGCCTGGATCGCAGCCGACCTGCAACGCATCCGCTCACGCGGCTACCTCGTCACCTCCGATGAGATCATCCCCGGCGCGGTGTCGGTTGCTGCCCCGGTGTTTGACGCCTCTGGCCAGGTGGTCGCCGTGCTCAGCGTGACGGCGCCTTCATTGCGGATGCGCGCCCCGCGGCCACGCGCGCTGCTTGCCCAGGTACAGGATGCAGCCGTGCGGCTGTCGCGCCGCCTCGGCGCCACAGTGGCGGACGCGCCGCCATTCGTCGAAGCGAAGCCCCGAGCAGCCTCGGTTCGTCCCCCACTGACCGCCGCGGCCAACGCCTGATTCGCGACGTCAGCCCGTCGCTACCCGCGCCAGCCTCACTGGGTCGAGAATCGCCACCGACGTAGCATCGGGGATGTCGATCAGACCCTCGCTACGCAGTCGCGTCAGCGTGCGACTGACCGTCTCGATGGTCAGACCCAGGTAATCGGCAATGTCGCTGCGGCTCATCGGCAGCGAAATCGCGAGGCGCGGCCGGCCGCACGGCGCGACCAAGCTTTGAGCGCGGAGGAAGGACGCCACGCGCTCGCGCGCGGTTTTGCGGCCCAGCAGGAGCATTTGCTCCTGCGCCGCCACCAACTCGGTCGCGGCTCGCTCCAGCAGCCGCCGCTCCAGCGTCGGGAAATCATCCAGCAGGCGGAACATGCGTGCCCGGGGGAACCGGCACAGCCGCACCGGCTCGATCGCCTCGGCGCTGAACGCGTAGGTGGCAGAGACCGCCAGGCCCAGGAAATGACCGCGAAACGCAAATCCGGTGATCTGGCGCCGCCCGTCCGCCATCAGTTTGAACAGCTTCACGGCCCCCGCCGTCAGGTTGAAAAACGCATCCGCCGGCTCCCCCTCTTCGATGAATGTCTGGCCGGGGGCGACGTGGGTGACCATCGCCAATTCGGCCAACCGCGCCAGATGTTCGTCGCCGATCGCGTTGCACACGCTGTCGCCGCGTGCCTCGCAGGCCGCGCAAGGATCGGGTGCGGCAGCCGGTACGGGGCGCAGGGTGACGGACATGGATGCGGGACGCCGGATCATGCCATCACACGCAAGCCCGGTTCCGTCCCGGGCACATTGACCTGGATCAATTAAGTGCCCGCCCCTCCGTACCCAGAAACCAAGCCGGAGCGCCGTGGCCTGGCGCCGCGGCGCGCGCCAGCCGATCGCGGCCGCAGCACGCGGATACGGCGGCATCGTGGCGGCGCAACGCGAGACCCGCACCCATCCGAACCACCGGTTCGGACGCCGCGAGAGATTTGACTGCGGCCAAGGCCCGGTGCTGTCGGGTAGCCAATTCGTGGCACTCGATTTCCTGGACCCTCGCGCGGTTCTGGCCCCGCTCGCGCGCGAGATGGACGCGCTGGCAGCGGGCCTGGGGTGCGCCTAATGTCGCACCCTGGTGGCCGGGAGGCCGCGCCGCACTCGCGATCTCGGGACGCCGACACGCAGGCGAGAGGCTGGGCAAGGCGGCGTCGAGATGCGCGAGGTGAAATATTAGGGACAACGGGGCGCTGCCCTCCAGCCGTGCCCCCCTTACCCCACCCGCACCCGCGCCGGTCCAGTCATCGCCCGCGCCAGCCCATGCCACAGCACCAGCGCGGCGGCGATCGCGACCGGCGGCACCATTACCATGTTCAGCGTGTGCCAACCCCAGCCGGATTCGATCGCCCCAGACGTCAAGATCGACACCGCGACAGACCCGAATACGATGAAATCATTGGTCGCCTGTACCCGCACCCGTTCATGCGGGTCATGCGCCGTGGCAAGCAGCGCGGTGGCACCCACAAACATGAAATTCCACCCTAGCCCGAGCAGCATCAGCGCCACCATGAACGTAGAAAACCAGGGATCGAACCCCAGGTTCACCGCAGCGCAGAACGCCGCCAGCAGCGCACCGGTGCAGATCACGCCGTGAGCGCCGAAGCGCTGGATCAACCGCCCGGTGATGAAGCCCGGCAAGTACATGGCAATCGAGTGGGCGCGGATCACATCGGCGGCAGCGTTCACGTCGAAGCCGCAGATCATCATCTGCACCGGGGTGGATGCCATCACCAACTGCATTGAATCGAATGCCACCATGCCCGCGACCACGGCGATCAGGAAGGTCGGGCGGGCAAGGATCTCGTGGAACGGCACCGGCCGACTGGTGCGGACCGGCGGCGGCGGCAGGCGGACGAAAATCAGCAGCATCGCGGCGATCAGCGGCAGGACCAGCATCGCGAAATAGGTCGCAAGGAACACATGCGCTGGGATCAGGCCGTGGGTACGCTTGACGATCTCGGGCCCGATCACGGCAGCCAGCACGCCGCCCGCCATGACCAGAGCAATCGCGCGTGGCCGCTGTTCGACGGTTGCCGCCTCGGCGGCGGCGAAACGCAGATGCTGGGCAATGCCGTAGCCCATGCCGCCCGGAATCGCGCCCAGGCAGTATATCGGAAAACTCCCGCGCCAAAGACCGAGGGCGTAGATCAGGCAGCCGCACACCGACAGCACCGTGCCTAGCCAGAAGCCGGGCCGGCGTCCGAGGCGGCCGAACACGAACCCGGCCGGGATCGAGCCCGCCATGACCGAGATCATCTGGATCGCCAGCGGCAGCGTGATGAGCGCCTGATCGCTGGCCAGGCGGTGGCCGATCAGCGCGGCCATGACCACTTGGCCGCCGGTGACCGCATTCATCATCGCCTGACAGCCAAACAGCAGCCACACGTTACGGTTCATGCGCGGCGATCTCCCCTTCGGGACGACGTGGGGTCAGAAATGACTCCAGCCGCCAGGACCGAACGGGATCGCCCGCCCGGTGACGTCGATCACCATGACAGTTTGCGGACCAGCGCGAAAGCGGCCGATGCACGCAAGGGGGATATGTCTCGCGCGCGCGGCTAGAGTAAGAGGAACCTCTGCTTCTGGTGCGACCGCAAGGAGCAATTCGTAATCGTCTCCGCCCGTCAGACAGCGGTGCAGATGTTCCGGTCCGGCAGCCGCGGCGGCCGGAGAAAGCGGGACCCGAGTGGCCCCGATCTCCGCCCCCAGGCCGCCGGCACGACACAGATGTCCCAGGTCCTGGATCAGCCCGTCAGAGATGTCCATCGCCGCACGCACCAGCTCCGAGCTTACCAAACCAAGGCGCGGCGTCGGGAGACGGTAGCGCCCGAGCAACACGCCGGACGGGTCAGCCAGGTCACCGCGCGCAGCCAACAGCCCGAGCGCGGCATCGCCGATCGTGCCCGTGACGAACACCCCGTCGCCGTCGCGCGCGCCGGCGCGGCGGACCATCGCTCCGGGGCCAACATGGCCAAGCGCGGTCAGGCTCAGAGTGACCGGGCCGGGGGTGGAGGTGGTGTCGCCCCCCAGCAGCGGAATCGCAAACGCGGCCTGGTCCTGGGCCAGACCGGCGGCGAAGGCGGCAAACCAAGCCTCCGGCGTAGCGCGCGGGACCGACAGGGCCAGCAGATAGCCGAGCGGCTCGGCACCCTTGGCGGCGAGATCGGACAGATTGACCCGCAGCAGCTTCCGCGCCAGCAGATCCGGCGGGTCCTCGGGCAGGAAATGGACCCCGGCGACCATGGTATCGACGGTCAAGACCAGTTCGCGCCCCGGCGGCGGGGCCAGCAGCGCAGCGTCATCGGTCAGGCCCAGCCCGGCCGCACCGGCAAGCGGACGGAAATGACGCGCGATCAGAGCGAATTCGGCGGGAAGATCCTGGGACACAGGCTCAGCCTAGGCGCGCGCACCAGCGGCTGGGAAGCCGGAGCCTGGAGTCAGGCCTTGCGTCGGGTCGGAACCAGGATGGCGCGGCGGCTCTCGGCGCGGCGCTGCTGGGCGGCTTGCAGCAGCGCGGGCAGCCAGAATTCGGGCGCCGATACGACCGCGGGCGCTTGGGGGCGCGGCGCCACGGACGGTCGGTCGGAGGTCGGGACTGGACGGGGTCCTGGAACACGGGGCATCGGCGGACGGGTCCTCGGCGGGTCGATAGGCGCGACGTAGCCCAGAGCACATCCGGGTGCCAGCCGAGTCCGATGACGTTTTGTCGACATCACGGACATCTGCGCGCGGGGCGCGCATAGCCGTGACGGCGAGACGTCGTCGACGTCTATCTGCCGCCGCGCGCATGTTCCACATCCGGCAGCAGCATGGCCAGAATCCCGATCGCGGGCAGGAACGCGCAGACGCGGTAGACGAACTCGATGCTGGTCCAGTCCGCCAGCACCCCGAGCACCGCGGCGCCGACGCCCGCCATACCGAAGGCGAAGCCAAAAAACAGGCCCGACACCATGCCTACCTGACCCGGCATCAGCTCCTGCCCATAGACCACGATCGCGGAGAACGCCGAGGACAGTACCAGTCCGATCGCCACGCTGAGTGCGATGGTTGCGTCCAGCCCCGCGTAGGGTAGCGCGAGCGTGAACGGCAGCACCCCCAGGATCGACCCCCAGATGACGCGCCGCCGCCCGAAGCGGTCGCCGATCGGCCCGCCGATCACCGTGCCAGCAGCGGCAGCCGCCAGGAACACGAACAGACAAATCTGGCCCTGGCGCGTGCTCAGTCCGAAATGATCCGACAAATAGAAGATGTAGTAGCTGTTGATGCTGGCCAGATAGAAGAATTTCGAGAACATCAGCGCCAGAAGTACCGCGACCGCGTTGGCAACCCGCTTGCGCGGCAGCGGCGCGGCCACCGCCGCCCGCGCTGGGGTGCGCGCCTGGCCGCGGGTCTTGTACCAGTGCCCGAGCAGACTCAGGATCGCGATGCCGCCCAACGCCACAAGCGCGAACCACGCCAGGCTGCCGCGGCCATGCGGCAGGATCACGAACGCGGCGAGCAGCGGCCCCAGCGCCTGGCCGAACGTGCCGCCCACCTGGAACAGCGACTGCGCAAGCCCGTGCCGCCCGCCGGATGCCAGCCGGGCGATGCGCGAGGACTCGGGATGGAAGATCGACGACCCCACGCCGAGCAGCGCCGCGCCGCCCAGCAGCGCCGCGTAATCCGGTGCAATCGCCAGGCCGAGCAGACCGACCAGGGTGAACGCCATTCCGAACGGCAGTGACCACGGCAACGGGCGGCGGTCGGTGAAGCGTCCGACCAGCGGCTGGAACAGCGACGCGGTGGTCTGGTAGGTCAGCGTCAGCAGCCCGATCTGTGCGAAATCGAGGTGAAATCCGCCCTTCAGCATCGGGTAGATCGCCGGCAGCAGCGACTGCATCATGTCGTTCAACAGATGGCAGAAACTGATCGCCCCCAGCACCGGGAAAGCGGTTCGCGCAGCATCGGAGGAGGCATGCGGGCGCGCGACGGCGATGGTCTGGCTCATGCGGTTCCTTCGGTCTTGGCGCGCGCTGCCAAAGCGCGAGCAGGCAATGATAGCGCCGCGCCGGGTGCTACGGTCCCGGCGATTCGGACGTGGGTCCCATGCCGAGACATCATGCGCCCGGTTTGGTTCGCGGGGGTTCCGCGCCGGCGAATACCCGCCGATACAAGATCAGATACACCGCCTGAAACCCGGCCGCGAGCAGGAACGGCCCGGCCAACCACCCGGCGCCGAACATCAGCCCTGCCAGCCAAGGCCCCAAGGCGCGCGGCAGTTGCACCGACACGCCGCTGACGCTGGCGGCCAGCCCGCGCCGATGCCCGCGCACCGCCCCCATCACCAATGCCTGGCGCTGCCCCACCGTGCCGCGGTTCAGGACCGTACGCACCGCATAGGCGCCCATTGCCCATCCGAACGCGGGCGCGAACGGCATCGCCACCTGCAAGCCCAACCCCACCGCCCGCATCGCCACCACGACCCGGACCAGCCCGTAGCGCGCGCCAAGCCGTCCCGCCCAGAGCGTGACCAGACCCGAGGCCAGCAGCACGCATCCCACCGCCGGTCCGATCCGCCCCGGACCGACGCCGAAGCGCGCCGCCAGCCACCAGGACAGCAGCGGCGCGGTGAGGCCGATCCCGACGCCGTTCAATGCGTTGATTCCCGCCAGGCGCCACAACAGGCGGTTCTCGCGCGCCTGGGTGCCGGCGGCATCCGGCTGCTCGGCGGCGGCGGCGTGGGACACGCGGACCGGTTCCGGAACCCCGGCCAGAAGTGCCAGAGAAACCAGCGTGGTCAGCGCGGCGAAGGCGAATAACGGGCGATACGCAAGCGCCCCGGGTAACACGACGCGCCACACGGGCGGCAGGCCGCCGGCAAAGGTACCTGCCGCGGTGGCGAAAAAGCCGATCGCGGCATTGCGGGCGAAGGCCCGACCGATGGCGCCCTGGGGCGGTGCGGCAGTCTCGATCGTGTCCGCCAGCCAGGCCTGCTGCACGGCGCCGAACAGACCTGGCACGCCCACCGCGCCGCGGCCGAATCCGGCGATGATGGCCGCGGCGACGACCACCGCCGTGGCGGCCGAAGCAGCGCCGGCCGCGGCAGCGAGGGCGACCAGGGCAAGGTAGGCGAGCAGGAAGGGCTTGCGCCCGAATCGGTCCGACAGCGGCCCGGCGGCCCCGGTGAGCACCCCACCCAGCAGAATTCCCCCGCCCACCACCGCGCCGAGGAACCCCGGGGACCAGCCCAGCGCGCGGGCATAAAGCGCGAAATCGACGCCCATCGCGCCCTGGCCGAGGCTAATGACGGCACGCGCGGCGAACAGGCGGCGGGCGGGGGGGAGCAGCGGCACGGCGGCAGGACCTCCTCGAAGCCTTGAATTATCAAGGCTACGGCCGGAGTAACGGCCCCGCCATGGGGGCCGCCATGACGGTGGCACGTGGCAGAGGTGTGGCACGCCGGTTCCGGTTTCCTGATCGGGACAGACCGCATGCCGGTCTGGCTGCGGTCGTGATGGGGTTGGCGGG
>JAKAZJ010000096.1 GCA_021826565.1 Pseudomonadota bacterium
ATCGCGGCCGTGTTGGACGGGACCAGCGCGGCGAAGATCGTGCATCCCGCCGCGCCCACCATGCCGACGATGATCGGCAGCTTGCGGCTGTTGATCGGCGAGAATCCGCTCGCCACCAGCCGGTCCGCCGCCCAGCCGCCGAACAGGCTGCCCAGGATGCCGAACACATACGGGATCGCGGCCAGCCAGCCGGTATGCGGGATGCTGACATGGCGCTGGATTTCCAGGTAGCCCGGCAGCCAGGCGGCATACAGCCAGATCATGTAGCCGTTGCCGAAATTCCCGAAAATCATCCCCCAGGTGGTGCGATAGCCGAACAGCGAGCGCCATTGCGCGAAGGTCACGGGTTCGCCCCGCGTCTGGTCCTCGCCATCCGCCAGATAGTGGCGCTCCTCGGCGGTCAGCTTGTAGCTGGCCGGGTCGCGATACACCGCCCACCAGATCAGCCCGACCACGATGCCGACAAGGCCGATGATGACGAACATCTCGCGCCAACCGAAGCTCAACATCAGGAAGGTCAGCAGCGGCGGTGCGATCGCCGGCCCGACGGTGGACGCGGAATTGAAAATCCCGGTCGGCGTGCCGCGATCGCGCACGTTGAACCAGGTGCGCACCACCTTGGCGTCCAGCGGAAACTGCGGCGCCTCGCCGATGCCCAGCAGCACGCGGGTCCAGGCAAACTGCGCCATCGAGGTCACGGCGCCCACCAGGATCTGCGCGACCGACCAGATCACCGCGCCAAGACCCAGCAACAGCCGCGGCCCCACGCGGTCGATCGCGAATCCTACCGGCAGTTGCGCGAAGCAATACGTCCAGAGGAAGATCGAGAGCAGGACACCCATCTCGGCGATGGACAGGTGCATGTCCTTGCGGATCAGCGGATTGGCGATCGCCAACGCAACACGGTCGATGTAGTTCACCGCGCCGGTCAGCAACAACATGCCAACCGCGATGCGCTGGACGGACCGCAGTCGCGGCGATGCGACGGGAAGATTCATGGATGTGTCCCCTCCGAGATTCTGGCGGGACATTCATTGTCCCGTCATGGAAGGCTCATGCATGCGCCGCCGCGCCGCAAGCCGCCCCGGCGCAAGCCAGACCCGCGCGGCGCGCGATTTACGCCAGGGCCGCGCGCACCGAAGCGATCGCCAGGTCCACGCCCGCCCGATCCACGTCCAGATGCGTGCAGGCACGGCCGCGGAACCGGCCCATGGTGGAAATCTGCACCCCCGCAAGGCGCACCCTTCGGGCCAGCTCCGTGGCCGTGACCCCGGTTGCCGTGGTGTCGAAGAACACCAGATTGGTCTCCGGCGTCTCCACCGTGATCCCGGCAATCTGCGCCAGCCCGCGCGCCAGCGCGGCGGCGTTGGCGTGATCTTCCACCAGCCGGTCGACATGATGATCCAGCGCATACAGACACGCCGCCGCGCAGATCCCGCCCTGGCGCAGCGCGCCGCCCATGCGCTGCTTCCACAACCAGGCTCGGTCGATGAAGGAAGCCGTGCCGCACAGCACCGCGCCCAGCGGCGCCCCCAGCCCCTTGGTGAAATCGAGCCACACCGTATCGCACCCGGCCGCCATCTCGATCGCCGGCACGCCGGCGGCGACCACGGCGTTCATCAGCCGCGCCCCGTCCATATGCACCGCCATGCCGGCCTCGTGCGCGACATCGCAGACCGCGCGCAGCCGATCGAGCGGCCAGACCGTGCCGCCGCCCAGATTGGCGGTCTGCTCGATCTCCACCAAGGTCTGCGGCGGCGCGTGGCGGCGGCGCTCACGGAACGCCGCGCGCAAGGTGGCGGCGTCGAACTGACCGCGCGCGCCCGGCAGGCCCAGCACCGACACGCCGGCCAGCGCCGCCGGCGCACCGCCTTCGGCGGCCAGGATATGCGCGGTCTCGTGCGCCAGCACCTCGTCGCCGCGCTGACAATGCACCAGGATGGCGATCTCGTTGCACATCGTCCCGGATGGCAGGAACAGCGCCGCTTCCTTGCCCAGCAAGGCGGCCATGCGGTCGCACAAAGCGTGGATGGTGGGGTCGTCGCCATGCTGCTCGTCGCCGAGCTCCGCGGCCATCATCGCCGCCTTCATCGCCGCGGTGGGACGGGTCTGGGTGTCGGAATACAGATTGGCGCGCAGCGGCGGCGCACCGGGTTCGGGGCGGGTCGGGGTGTTGATCAGCATCGGCGGAGGTTCCGGATCGCGGTTTCGTGGGTCGCAGACACAGCCAACCTGGCCCGGGTGTCAATCCGAACCGGGCCGCCGCGCGGCACCGAGGTGGTTCCCGAACACGGGCGGCCGGCCGCGCTATAGCGAATCGATCGGCACCCGCAGATAGCGCCGCCCGTTCGCCTCCAGCGGCGGCAGCGCACCGGCGCGGATATTCACCTGCACCGCCGGAATCATCAGGACCGGCATCGACAGCGTCCGGTCGCGCGCGGTGCGCAGCGCGACGAACGCCGCTGCGTCGATCCCGTCATGGATGTGGATGTTATGCGCGCGCTGCGCGCCCACCGTCGTCTCCCACGCCGCGTCCCGGCCGCCCGGACGATAGTCATGGCAGACGAACAGCCGGGTCGCGTCCGGCAGCGCCAGCAGGCGGCGGATCGAGCGATACAGCGTCGCCGCGTCACCGCCCGGAAAATCGCAGCGCGCCGTGCCCGCGTCCGGCATGAACAGCGTGTCGCCCACGAACAGCGCATCGCCGATCAGATAGGACACGCAGGCCGGGGTATGGCCGGGGGTGTGCAGCACGGTCGCCGCGATCGCGCCCAGGCGAAACGTCTCGCCGTCGCCGAACAGATGGCCGAACTGGCTGCCATCGGCATGGAAATCGCGTTCGAACCCGAACAGATCGCGAAACGCGCGCTGCACCTCACTGATGCGCGCGCCGATGCCGGTTCGCCCGCCCACGGCGCGTTGCAGATTAGGCAGGGCGGAAAGATGGTCGGCATGGACATGCGTCTCCAGCAGCCAGTCCACCGTCACGCCGGCGGCGCGGGCGCGGGCAATGACCGCATCGGCGCTGTGCGTCGCCGTGCGCGCGGCCTTGGGATCGAAATCCAGCACCGGATCGATCACCGCGGCGCGCCGCGTCGCGGGATCGACGACCAGATAAGTGACAGTGCCGGTTTCGGGGTCGTGGAACGCCTCGATCTCGGGACGAGAGATGGACATGGGCGCCTCCGGTGGAGCCGGATCGGATATGGGTTCGAACGATCAGACCGTGCATGTCTTCCGGCTCATGCGCCAGCATCGCCGGATGGCCGACGTTACCCCCCGCCCAGCCGGCGCTCCACCATCGTCCGCCAGGGGGCGTGCGCCGGCGCGGCGGCCAGGGCGCGGCGGAACAGGGCGGCGGCGGCCGGGGTCACGTGGCCGTTGGCCTCGGTCATCGCCTCGGCGGTCTCGGCCGCCAGCGTGGGGTCGAACCGGGCCGCCAGCGCGGTCTGCCAGGCCTTGGCCGCGCCCATCATGTCGCCCAGCCGGGCCTCGGCATTGCCCAGCAGAAGATAGCCTTCCCGCGCCCGCGGCGAGGTGGGATCCATCTTGCTCAACGCCACCCGCAACTGGGCGATCAGCGCCATCTCCCGGCGCGCGCGTGCCTCCGCCGCGACGATGCGCCCGGCAAGCGGCGCGGCGGGAAGCTCGGGCGAGCCCCCCACCAGATACAGCGCCAGCCCGCCCAGCGGCACCAGGACCAGCGCGGCGAGCACCGCGGACCGGGTCGAGACGACGGCAATCGGCTCCGGCTGCCGCGCCTCCGCCAGCAGACGCCGCTGCACCTCGATCACCGCGGCCGCATGCTCGGGCGCGCCGATGCGGTGGTCGCTCAGGTCGCGGTCGAGCTCGGCAAGCTGGCCGCGCAGCAGCGCCAGCGCCGGAGCGCGCCGGCCCCGCGCGGCAGCGGTGGCGCGCAACTGCGAGAACCCCAGCGGTGCCAGGGCAACCGCGGCAAGAACGGCGATCGCCAGCCAGATCATGCCGGATGCGGCTTCATTCAAGTTCCGCCAATGCGCGGCGCTCCTCGGCCGACAGCGGCGGTGGCGGCGGCACGTTGCGCCGCCGCGCCAGAACCACCGCCGCGCCGCCCGCCGCCAGGGCGATCGCCGGCGCGCCCCACAGCGCCCAGGTCAACGGATCGAACGGCGGCTGGAGCAGAATGAACGTGCCGTAGCGCTGCACCATCCAGGCGATGATCCGCCGGTTAGACCAGCCCGCCACCACGCGGCGGCGGATGATGGCGCGGAACTGACGCGCCAGGTCGGCGTTCGATTGCTCGATGCTCTCGTTCTGACACACGACGCAGCGCAGCTGCATCCCGATCGCCTCGGCCCGCTTTTCAAGCACCGGGTTCGCCAGCATCTCACTGGGATTGTCCAACGCCCGCGCCGGCCCCGCCAGGGCGAGGATGAACAGGACCAGAAGCAGGCACGGCCAGGCCGGCGCCGTCCTCCAGCCCGCTCTGCCTGAGGGTCCTGGCCGTTCTTCTTCTCGCGCCACTCTCATGCCGTGCCCCGGAGCAGGGGCATGATGCTGCGCGCGACGGTGGCCGCGGTCAGGGCGCCGGCGTAGCGCAAGCGGACGATGCCGGTATGGTCGATCACGTAGGTTTCCGGCACGCCGTAGAGGCCGAAATTGATGGCGGCACGCCCGTTCGCGTCGCGGGCAACGCGGTGGTACGGGTTGCCGTGACGCATCAGGAACGCGCTGGTGGCCTCGATCGTGTCCTTGTAGGCGATGCCCCAGATGGTCACGCCCTGGGCGCGCAGTTTCATCAGTTCGCCGGATTCCTCGATGCAGGGGATGCACCACGAGGCGAAGAAATTGACCAGCGCCGGCAGCTTGCCCGCGGTCACATCGGTGTTCGAGAACCCCGCCGAGGGTGGTTGGCCGGGCAGCGCGAAGCCCGGCAGGGGTTTGCCGACCAGCATGCTTTGCAGCAGATGCGGGTCGTAGGTGCCGGCCCGCATCCGCGCCAGCAGCTCCCAGAACACCAGGCTGCCGGCGCCGGCGACGGCGAGCGGACCCAGCATCAGCATCCGGCGGCGGGCGATCGCGTCCATCGGGTCAGGCCGGTGCGCCATGCACGGGATTATGCGCGGCCCGCCCTGCCGGCGCGCCGACGCGCAGCCGCCGGTCCACCAGCGACAAGGCGCCGCCGGCCGCCATCACCAGCGCCCCCAGCCACACGAACGCCGCCAGCGGATTGACATGCAGCCGCAGCACCACCGCGCCATCCTGCTCGCCGCCCATGGCGATATACAGATCGCGCAGCAGGTTGGTCTGGATCGAGGTGTCGGTCACGGACTGATGCTGTTCCGCGAAGGTGCGGATCGACGGATGCACCAGCGCGACCTGTCTGCCGTCGCGGCTGATCCGCAGATCGGCCACATGGGCGCTGAAATTGGGCCCCGGCACGTTGCGTTCCGCCAGCAGGGTCCATTGGTAGCCGCCAAACCCGATCGTCTGGCCGGGATGCATCGCGACGATGGTGGTCAACGCCAGCGACATCCCGGCGATGCCGGCGACCGTCACCCCCATGCCCGCATGCGCGATCGCCGCCCCCCACACGCCCAGAGGTTGCGCGCGCACCCGTGCCCAGCTGGCGCCGAGCGGAATACGGAACAGGCGGATACGTTCGATCAGCTCGGCGAAGGCGCCCAGGATCAGCCAGGAAGCGGCCATGAAGCCGCCGGCGGCGAAGGCGCGGTGCAGCCCAAGCTCGGCGCCGATGCCGACCAGCGCGGCGATCACCGCGACCCACCACAGGCGCTGCAACGCCGGCCATAGGTCGGCGCGCTTCCATGGCAGCACCGGCCCCACGCTCATCGCCGCGAACAACGGCACCAGCAGCGGCACCACCGTCAGATGGAAATAGGGCGGCCCGACGCTGAGCTGTTCGTGGAACACCGCGGCCAGCAGCGGGTATGCGGTACCGGTGAACACCACGGCGCAGAGCGCGCATAGCAGGATGTTGTTCAGCACCAACGCGCCCTCTCGCGAGATCGGTGCAAACACCCCGGTGGCCACCAGCGTCGGCGCGCGCCAGGCGAACAACGCCAGCGACCCGCCGATGGTGATCGCCAGCAATGTCAGGATGAACACCCCCTGCGTCGGGTCCACCGCGAAGCTGTGCACCGAATTCAGGATGCCCGAGCGCACCATGAAGGTCCCGCACAGGCTCAGCGAAAATGTACCGATCGCCAGCAGAACGGTCCAGGTCTTCAGCGTGTCGCGCTTTTCCACCACGATCGCGCAGTGCAGCAGCGCGGTGCCGGTGAGCCAGGGCAGCAGCGAGGCGTTCTCCACCGGGTCCCAGAACCAGAACCCACCCCATCCCAGCTCGTAATAGGCCCACCACGACCCAAGCGCGATGCCGCAGGTCAGGAAGCACCAGGCCGCCAGGGTCCAGGGCCGCACCCAGCGCCCCCACATCGGATCGACGCGGCCTTCCAGCAGCGCCGCGACCGCGAAGGCGAACGGGATCGAGAACCCGACATACCCGGTGTAGAGAATCGGCGGATGGATCGCGAGACCGGGGTCCTGCAGCAGCGGGTTGATCGCCGCGCCCTGGATCGGCGGCGGCCACATGCGAAGGAACGGATTCGACGCGGTCAGGGTGAACAGCAGGAAACCGGCGGAAACGATCCCGAGCACGCCGATCACCCGCGCCCGCAGCGCCGAGGGCAGGTTGCGGCCGAACAGCGCCACCGCGCCGCCGCAGATCGCCAGCACCAGGCACCAGAGCAGGATCGATCCGTCGTGATTCCCCCAGACGCCGGTGATCCGGTAGAACAGCGGCTCGTTCGACGCCGAGTTCATCGCCACGTCGCGCACCGAGAAATCGCTGACCACCGCGCTCCATACCAGGCAGCCGAACGAGACCATCACCGACAGCAACTGCCCCAGCGCCAGCGCCGGCGCGGCGGCCATCAGGCGGGCGTCGTCGGCGCGCGCGCCGATGATCGACAGCACCGCCTGGGCGGCGGCGATCGCGACCGCCAGGGCAAGCGCGAAATGGCCGAGTTCGGGGATCATCCGCCGGTGGCCCGCGGCCGCGCGGC
>JAKAZJ010000097.1 GCA_021826565.1 Pseudomonadota bacterium
TATGGTACGCAAACCGCCAGGACGCGCCGCGCGATCCGGTGGCGGAGCGGTTGCTGCGGGCGGCCCTGCCCGGCCTGCTGCGGCTGGACCGCGCCGAGTTCGAACGCGCTGGGGACCGGTTGCACGCCGCCGCGATACGCGACCCCCGGCATCCGCGCGTCCAGGCCTGGCTGGCGCATTGGCATCTGTTTGCCCTCGGCCAGGGTTGGGTGGCCGATCCCGCCCACGCGGGCCGGGCCATGCATGCCCATGCCGAGACCGCGGTGGCGCTGGACCCGGACGATGCGCGCGCGCTGAGCCTGTCGGCGCATGTGCTGGGCTTCGCCGGCCAGGACCCCGAAGCGGCGACCCGCCGCCACGCCGAGGCGCTGACCGCGAACCCGAATCTGCCGCTGGGCTGGGCACTGGCGGGTCTGAACGAGGCGTATCTGGGCCGCCACACCGAGGCCGCGCGCCGGGTCGGCCTGGCGGCCCGGCTGTCGCCGCGCGACCCGCTGCGGTATTTCTTCGACATGGCACTGGCGGTGCCGCATTTCCTGCGCGGCGATGACGCCGAGGCGGTGCGCGTGGGCACCGAGGCGATCGCGGCGAATCCGGGGTTCTCCTCGGCCTACAAGACGCAACTGGCGGCGCTGGGGCATCTGGGACGGCGGACCGAGGCGGCGGAGATCCGGACCCGGCTGCTGGCGCTGGAACCCCGATTTTCGGTGGACCAGGCCATGGAGCGCTCGCCGATCGCCGATCCGGAGGGACGGGCGCGGTACGAGGCCGGGCTGCGGCTGGGGGGGCTGGGCTGACGCAGCCCGGCCGGGGGTTACGCCAGCGCCAGCCCCGGTTCGTCCCAATCCATCGCCACCAGCGTGCCGTGGCCGGACAAGGTCAGATAGGCGGTGCGGAGATCCGGTCCGCCGAAGCAGATATTGGTGGTCATCGGATCGCCGGTGGGGATCTGGCGCAGCACCTCGCCGCCGGGCGCGATGACCGTGATCGCGCCGGTGATCAGGGTGGCGACGCAGATGTTGCCGGCAGCGGTCACCGCCAGGCTGTCGAAACGCTGATAGCCGGGCAGGCCGGCGATCAGCCGGCCGCCATGCGGGGAGGGAAAACCGCGCTTGCGCGCGACGCCGGGGGCCATCAGGTCGAACCCCCAGAGGCGGGCGGTTTCGGTCTCGGCCACATAGACCGTGGCGCCGTCGGGCGAGAGGCCGACGCCGTTTGGGGTGAGGATCGGGTACGCGACCTCCAGAACCCGCGCACCGTCCGCGGCGGCGTAATAGAGGCCGCCATGGTCGCGGTCCCGGGCGCGCGACTTGCCGAGATCGGTGAAGTAGAACCCGCCATGGCGGTCGAACACGAGGTCGTTGGGGCCGCGCAGTAAGTGCGCGCCGGCGTGGTCGTACAGGACCTGTACCGCGCCGGTGGCGGGATCCACGGTCTCGATCCGGCCGCCGGAATAGGACGCTGCCTGGGTAACCGGGCGGAGCATCCCGGCTTCAAGCCGCCAGGCGAAGCCGCCGTTGTTGCAGACGAAGAACTGGCCGTCGGGACCGCGCGCGGCGCCGTTCGGGCCGCCACCGGTTTGCGCGATGACCTCGGTGCCGCCATGCGGGTGGATGCGGGTCAGGGTCTGGCGTTCGATCTCCACCAGCACCACCGAGCCGTCGTCCATGGCGATCGGACCTTCGGGAAAGCACAGGCCGTGGGCGATTTCGCGCATTGCGGGTCTCCATAAAGGGCTGCGGAGGCGGCGATCAGGACACGGCCGCGGAGGCGGCAATCAGGCTAAGCCCGCGCAGGCGGTGATGAGGGCGGCAATGGTCGGGAAGACGCGGGCGCCGGCGGCTTCCAGGCGGCGGGTTTTCTCAATCAGCGTACCGCTGGCGCCGTGCACCAGGGCGCCGGCATGGCCCATCGCAACCCCTTCTTTCGCCTCGCGGCCGGCGATCAGGGCGAGCAGGGGCTTGGCGGTATTCAGGGCGGCGTAGGTCGCGGCGGCCTCCTCTTCCTCGGTGCCGCCGACCTCGCCCACCAGGACGATCGCGTCGGTGTTCGGATCGGCGGCAAAGATCGGCACCAGTTCGGCGAAGCGGATGCCTTTGACCGCATCGCCGCCGACCCCCACCCACAGGCTCTGGCCGAGGCCCGCCTGGGCCAGACGGTAGCCGACTTCGTATGACAGCGTGCCGGATTTGGACATCAGGCCGAATCGACCCGGCCGCAACGCGGCATCAGGCAGGAACCCGAGCTTGATCCGGCCGGGGATCGCGAGACCGGGGGTCGAGGCGCCCACCCATGCCGCACCCGCTTGCTTCGCCGCGCGCCCGAGGCGTAGCGCGTCATGGGCGGGCACGCCCTCGGCCACGGTGACGATCAGGCGGATGCCGGCTTCCAGCGCGGCCAGGGCGGCCGGAAGCGTCTCCAGCGGCGGCGTGAACAGCACCGAGACCAGCGCGCCGGTGGCGGCGACCGCGGCTTCGGGGGTGGGGAAGATCGGGACGCCGTCGATTTCCGAGCCCCCGCGGGCAACGCCCGCGACGACGTTCGTTCCGTAGGCGCGCATCAGCCCGGCATGGGTGCGGCCCATGCGGCCGGCGATGCCCTGGACCAGGACCGGCGTGGCACTGGAAAGGGTCCCGATCATGCGTTTGCCCATGCGTTCGCCGCGGCACATGTGCGGGCCAGCGCGGCCGTCAGGTCCGGTTCCAGGATCACGCCAGGCGCGCGAGCCGCGAGGATTTCGGCCGCGGCGGCGGCGTTGCGGCCGATCAGGCGCGCGATCACAGGCACCGGGACGGCGCTGGCGGTCAGCGCGTCGGCGAGCAGGGCCGCAAACTCGGCCAGGTCCGTGATGCCGGCGAAGATGTTGACCAGGATCACTTTCAGGCTCGGCCGGGCGGTCATCCAGGACAGCGCGGCGACGATCCGCGCCGGGCTGCCGCGCAGCATCGAAGTGCGGATGTCGCAAAAATTGAGTGGGCGCGCACCGGCGGCGGCCAGTTCGTCGATCAGCATCATCGACAGGCCGGCGCCGGTGGTGAGCAGGCCGATCTGGCCGTCGGGATCGAGCTCCACATAATCGAAGCCGGAGCTCTGCTTGCGGATCGCGTCGGGGTAGGCAAGCGGGTTCGCGTCCAGCAGCGCGGTCAGTGCGGGCTGACGGGAGAGCGCATTGAGATCGATCACGATCTTGGCGTCGCCGGCAATGGCGGTGGTGGCGGTGACGAATAGCGGGTTGATTTCGGCCAACGCCAGTTCGCGGTCCAGGACCAGACGGGCGAGGCTTGCGGCGACGGAAGCGGTGGCGGCGTGGGGGATGAGGGCGGGGAGGGCGGCCTCGATAGCTTCCAGGTCCGGCGGGAGCAGGGTGCCGGCCAGCGGACCGGTGTTTTCGATATCGATGCCGCCGGCTGCGCGGTGAAGCAAGCGCAGGCCGTTGCTGGCGGGGTCGAGCGCGATGGCCAGGTAGTGCTCGGCGCCCGACACGGCTTGTTCCACCAGGCAGGCATGGACGCGATGGGATTTGTGGGTCGCGCCGAGCAGGGCGGCGAGGGCAGCGGCGACCTCGGTCCGGGTCGCTGCAGGGCGGATCAGGCCGGCTTTGCCCCGGCCGCCGGCGGGAACTTGCGCCTTGACGATCCAGGGGCCGGGGATGGCGGGCGGGGTGGCGGTGGTGGTCTGCGCGCCGGGGGGGACGCGGATGGCGGCCTGGGCGAGCAGGGCTTTGCCGTCGGCTTCGGTGAGGAGCATCCGCGGATGGTGCGCGGGTTCGTTTGCGGGGGGAAGGGGGGCGGGCCAGCCCGGTGCTCCGGATCATCACGCCGCGACGCGCGCTCCGGGGATGCTGCCGGCGGCCAGCATCCGTTCCACCTCCGCCAAGATCGCCGTCGCCACCACCGCGGCCGCCCGTCCCGGCTTGCGCCCGCGCGGCGTGCCCAGCCGGCGCACCAGCTGGAACCCCGCGATCGGCGCCCCGGCCACCACCCCCGCGGCCACATCCGCGCGCACCGCAGCGAGCGGCAGCAGCGCGCAGCCCAGGCCACGGCGGACCAGTTCGCGGATGGTCCCCAGGCTTTCCGCGTGCAGCCGGCAGCGCGGCGTCACCCCCAGCGCCCGGCCACGAGCATGCAGCCAGGCGAGGCTCGCCTCCCCCACCGGCAGGATCAGCTCGCGTGACAGCGCAAGCGCTGGCGGGATGGTGGCGCCGGTCAGATGGGGGTCGCCGGCTGGGCCGATCAGCCACACCGGCTCAGTATAGAGCGGCCGGAACGAGATCAGGTCGGAACGGTCGGATGTGGTGACGATCGCCAGATCCAGGCGGCCTTGGGCCAGGCGTTCGATCAGATCGTCCTGGCCTTCGTGCAGATCCAGATGGAGCGCCGGGTGCTCCCGCGTCAGGCGCTGCGCGAGCGGGCCATACAGCGCGTCCGCAACCGTGGAGGAGGTGGCGATCGCGACTTTGCCGTGCACGGTGGCGCCGCCGGCGGCCAGCTCGGCGCGAGCGGCGGCGAGGTCGGCCAGGATGGCACGGGCGCGCGGCAGTAGCCGGCCGCCGGCATCGGTCAGCGTGACGCCGCGCGGGCCGCGGTCGAACAGGCGGGAAGACAGCGCGTGCTCCAGCCCGGCCAGGTGACGCGACAGCGCCGATTGCGCCAGCCCATGCGCGGCGGCGGCACCGCTGAGGCTGCCGGATTCGGCGATATCGACGAAGCTTTGCAACTGGCGCAGATCCATGGAGCCATCCGTCTTTCGGATGGACCCTATCGCGGATATGTGGTTTCCGGGTAGCCCCGGGCACGCTAGGCTGGTCGAAAGACGGCATTCGGGGAAACGCATGACACACGAGATCGCCGGGATCGCGCTGGAATGGCTGGAGGCCGGTTCCGGTCGGCCGATCCTGTTTCTGCACGGGCCGGACCCGCTGGCGCCGGATGCGCCGGTCCTGGCCGCGCTGGCGCAAGCGGGGCGGGTGATGGCGCCGTCGCACCCCGGATTCGGGGACGGCGCGCGACCCGACGGGTTCGAAACGATCTACGATCTGGTGCAGCTTTATGCCGCGCTGCTGGACGGGTTGGAGCAGCCGGCGGTGGTGGTCGGGTGCTCGTTCGGCGGCTGGCTGGCGGCGGAGTTGGCGCTGATGCGGCCCGGCAAGATCGCGCGCCTGGTCCTGGCGGATGCGCTGGGGGTGCGGTTCAGCACCGATCCGCTGGCGCGCGACATCCTGGACCTGTTCAACACCCATCCGCGCGAAGTGACGGCGGCATCCTGGCACGATCCGGCGCTGGCGCCGGATTTCGATGCGATGAGCGACGCGGCGGTGATCCGCGCGGCGAAATCGCGCGATGCGCTGTGCCTGTATGGCTGGGACCCGCATATGTACAACCCGCGCTTGCGGGCCTGGCTGCACCGGATCGCGGTCCCCACCCTGGTGCTGTGGGGCGAAAGCGATCGCGTGGTCACGCCGGACTACGGGCGGTCCTATGCGGCAGCGATTCCCGGGGCTCGGTTCGCCCTGATCCCGCGCGCGGGGCATCATCCCGCGTTGGAACAGCCGGCGGCGTTCGCCGCCGCGGTAGCCGCCTTCATGGAGGACGTGCGATGAAAGCCTGGTATCTGTGCGAATGTCCGTATCCGTTCGTGCCCGACGATGTGTTGGCGAAGGCCGATTCCGTGCGCGCCAGCCTGCCCAATCGCTATGTCGATCCGCGCCACGCCGCGGATCTGTATCATGAGGTACTGGACGAGTTCCTGCTATGCGACGAGCTCGGAATCAACGTGATCTCGAACGAGCATCACGCCGGCATCAACTGCCTGTTCGGCGCCTCGCCGCTGTTCCTGGGCGCGCTCGCGCGGCAGACCCGCAACGTGCGGATTCTGTCGCTGGGCACGCTGATCTCGATCCGCAAGGATCCGGTGCGGATCGCCGAGGAATATGCCGCCGCCGACGTGCTTTCGCGCGGGCGGCTGGAGATCGGGTTCGTGAAATCGGGCGGGTCCGAGATGGCGTCGGGCAACGCCAACCCGGTCGGCTTCGTCGAACGGTTCTGGGAGGCAATCGACCTGATCATCGCCACGCTGACCCATCATGACGGGCCGATTTCCTGGGAGGGCAAGCATTACCGCCATCGCAGCATCAATGTCTGGCCGCCCGCCATGCAGCGCCCGCATCCGCCGCTATGGGCGGCGACCGGGGACCCGGCAAGTTCGGCCGAGCTGGCGCGGCGGGATATCCTGAACACCGTGGTGCTGCGCGGGCCGGAGGGGACGAAGAAAGCGTGGGACGCCTACAAGGCGGCGCGCACGGAAGCGGGGATGGCGCCGGCCGGGCCGGATCGGTTCGCCTATTCCGCGTTCGTCTATACCGGGGAGACGGACGAGGAAGCGGTGCGCATCGGCAGCCAACTGCTGTGGTTCGTCAATACGTCTTTGAAACAGGCGCCGCAATATGGAAAGATGCTGCCCGGTCAGTCGCCGCCGGAAGCCGCGCCGGTGCTGTACCGCTCGAAACCGCCGCCGGGCGGGGCGGCGGGACGACCCGGGGCGATGCTGGCCGGGATCGATGCCGAACGCGCAATCGCGCAGGGGCTGATGTTCGCGGGCAACCCGGATTCGGTGGTGCGCCAGATCAATGAGTTCCAGGCTAAGGTGGGCGGGTTCGACAATCTTGTTCTGATCGGGCGGTCCGGGTTCATGGATCATGCGCAGGCCGAGAAAGGATTGAAGCTGTTCGCCAAGGAAGTGCTGCCGCGCTTGCAGACCTCCGCGCTGGCGAGTGCCGCCTGATGGACATTTACGATCTGCGAGCCGAGGCGGTGTTCGACCCGCGCCGGCATGTGGAGAAAATCCTCGGCCTGGCCGGCGAAGGCGACGTAACGGTGGCGTGCTGGGAGGCCGACCAGACTAGCCCGTATCATTGCCATCCGAACGCCACCGAGATCTATTTCTGCCTGGAGGGCGGCGGCGAGATGCGGACGCCGGACCAGGTGGTCCCGGTGCGACCCGGATGCTTCGTGGTGCATCCGCGCGGGGAGCTGCACGAATACGTGAACGGCGCCACGCGCACC
>JAKAZJ010000098.1 GCA_021826565.1 Pseudomonadota bacterium
CGGCCCAAGCGCGCCGGTACGCTGCACCGGGCCCTCGACGATGGCTACGCCGAAATCGTGCAGATGGGCGATGGTGTCCTCGGGACCGACGGCGGTGATGAAGCAGACATCCGCCGCGCCAGGGGCGTCCGAGGCGCCGGTGATCCAGGCGCGGGGATCGGCGGCGACGGGGCGGAGATTGATCTTCTGGCCGCCGAATTTCAACGCGGTGCGCTGGTCGGGGCCGAACACTTCGCGTTCCATGCCCAGCACGCGCTGATACCAGGCGGCGGCGAGTTCCACGTCGCGGACATTCAGGACGATGTGGTCGATGCGGTCGATGGTGAAGCGCATGGGTTATAGTGTCCGGGGTGCATGGGTATGGCAAGCTGCCTGAGCATTACAGACGACCAAGTGGGCCGATGCGCGCACCGGCCCCCCGTCACGCTAGCGCGGCGGCAGAAACCCGACCAGACGTTCCGCTTCCGCGACAATCGGATCGGCGATCGCCGCGGCCCGGGCGGCGCCGGCACGCAGCGTGGCGTCGATCTCCGCCGGATCGCCCAGCAGCCGCGCGGTCTCGCGCGCGATCGGCGCCAGCACGCTCACCAGAAGATCCGCCAGCAGCGGCTTGAACGCGCCGAACCCCTTGCCGGCGTGCTCGGCCAGAACCGCGGCCGGCGAGGTCCCGGACAGGGCGGCGTACATGCTCACCAGATTGCGCGCCTCGGGGCGGTTCGCCAGCGCCTCGGCCGTCTCGGGCAGCGGGTCGGGATCGGTCTTGGCGCGGCGGATTTTCAGCGCGATGGTGTCGGGATCGTCATTGAGATTGATCCGGCTCTGCTCGGACGGATCGGATTTGGACATCTTCTTGGTGCCGTCACGCAGGCTCATCACCCGCGCCGCGGGGCCCAGGATCAGCGGCTCGATCGGCGGGAAGAACGGCGTCGCGTAGTCATGGTTGAATTTCTGCGCGATATCGTTGGCCAGTTCCAGATGCTGGCGCTGATCGTCGCCCACCGGCACGCGGGTCGCGTGATAGGCCAGGATGTCGGCCGCCATCAGGTTGGGATACACGTACAACCCGGCTGAGGCGGCTTCGCGGTCCTTGCCCGCCTTGTCCTTGAACTGGGTCATGCGGTTCAGCCAGCCCAGCCGCGCCACGCAGTTCAGGATCCACGCCAGCTGCGCGTGGGCGCGCACATGGGACTGCACGAACAACACGTGTTTTACCGGGTCCAGCCCGCAGGCCAGCAGCACCGCCGCCATCTCGCGCGTCTGGCGGGCCAGGGCGGCCGGGTCCTGCCAGGTCGTGATCGCGTGCAGATCCACCACGCACCAGATGCAGTCATGCGCGTCCTGCAACGTCACCCAGTTGCGGATCGCGCCAAGGTAGTTGCCGAGCGTCGGGATGCCCGAAGGCTGGATGCCGGAGAAGATGCGGGGTTGGGTCATGGCCGGGGTTTCGCCGATCGGTCGCGCGGGCGCAAGCGGGCCAGCACCTCGCGCAGGGCGTACGCGCCGGTCAGCGGCAGCGCGGCGAAATAGCTGACCGCGCCCGCCGCGACCAACGCAGCCAGCGCCAGCCAGCGCATCACGCCGCGTTCGGCCAGCTCGGCTGCCAGCCCGGCGCGCACCGCCACCAGCACCGCGCCCATCGCCAGTGCCGCGACCAGCATCCGCGGGGCGCGCCGCCGCAGCCCGGCATCGAACGCCAGCTGCCCGCGCCGGGCCAGCACCCAGCCCAGCAACCCCAGATTGACCATCGCCGCCAGGCTGGTCGCCAGCGCCGGTCCCATCTGCTGCAACGGCCGCATGAACGCCAGGTTCAGCGCCAGGTTAAGCGCCACCGCCACCAGCCCGATCTTCACCGGCGTCGCGGTATCCCCGCGCGCGAAAAACCCGGGCGCCAGGACTTTCACCAGCACGAAGAAAGGCAACCCCAACGCATAGGCGGCCAGGGCGCGCGCCGACAGCGCCACATCCGGCCCCGCGAACCGGCCGCGCCCGAACAGCACGCCGATCACCGGCCCGGCGATGGCCAGCAGCGCCACCGCGGCCGGAAGCGTGAGGAACAGCGCGTATTCGATCGCCCGGTTCTGCGTCTCCGCCGCCGCCTGCGCCTGCCCCGCGCGCACCTGACGCGACAGCACCGGCAGCATCGCCGTGCCCACCGCCGCACCGATCACGCCGAGCGGCAGTTGCTGCACCCGATCGGCGTAATACAGGACCGAGACGGTGCCCGCCGGCAGCAGGCTGGCGATGATCACGTCCACCGCCAAATTCAGCTGCGTGACCCCGGCCCCCACCAGGCCCGGTGCCATACGCCGCAGCAGCACCCGCATCTCCGGCGTCAGCCGTGGACGCACCAGCCGCAGCCCCATCCCGGCTCGCCGCGCCGCCACCAGCAGCACGCCCAGCTGCGCCAGGCCGGACAGCGTCACCCCCACCGCCAGCGCGTGCCCGGCGCTGGGCAGATACGGCGTCAGCCACAGCAGGGACGCGATCATCACCACGTTGAACAACACGTAGCTGGCCGAGGCCGCCGTGAACCGATTCAGTCCGTTCAGTACGCCGGACACCAGCGCGGCCAGGCAGATCAGCAGCAGATAGGGGAAGGTGATCCGCGACAAGGTCACCGCCAGCGCGAACTTGGCCGGGATGGCGGCGAAGCCGGGGGCGAGACCCAGCATCACCTGCGGCATGAACACCTCCCCGGCGATGGTCAGCAGGCCGAGAAGGACGATCATGCCGGCGAAGGCCTGCTCGGCGAAGGCGCGGGCGGCGGCGCTTCCGTCCGTGGCGATCAGGCCGGCGAAGCCGGGGACGAAGGCGGCGGAGAACGCGCCCTCGCCGAACAGGCGGCGGAACAAATTGGGCAGGCGCAGCGCGACGAAGAACGCATCCGCGATCGGGCCGGCGCCGAGCCGGGCGGCGATCAACATGTCGCGGGCGAAGCCAAGGACGCGGCTCGCCAGGGTCCAGGCGCCTACCGTGACGATGCCGCGCAGCATGGGGGTAGGAAGCGGCGGGGAAGGCGCGTGTCAAGCGGGGGCGCGGGTCGGGCGTAGAAGACGCTTGCCGCGAGATGCATCCTATGGTTGTATTCACCCCTCGGCACCACAACCCGAGCAGGACCCATGCCAGCCCTTGCCCCGAGACCAAACCGGCCCGCGCGCCCGTCCGGCCAGCCGCGGACCGAGCCGTTCCGCTCCGCCGCCGAGGCCTGGTTCTGGACCATGGCCGCGCTGGCGGCGCGGCGGGAGGGCGCGCGACTTTCCTCCGGTCTGGGGCGCGTGCCGCGGCCCTGCGAGCCCGATGACGTGGTCCGCTGTCTCGACGCGTTATACCGTGCCCGGCGGGTGACGCTGGCCCATGCCCGGGTGCTGCGGGTTTGGGGCGACCGGCAGGTGGCCCCCAGCCCCGCCTGCGTCGCCGAGCGCGCCGAAGCCGCGCTGTGGCAGGAAGCGTGCGAGCGGATGGAATGGCCGCTTCGGGTGAAGGGGATCGTGGGGTGACGCTGGGCGGTCTGGAAGAATTACCCATACAAGGAAATAAGTCCTTGACTGGCGAACGCTCCGCCCGGTAATCTCTCTCCGTCACCGGGTGAACCGCGTCCGCGGTCCCCCTGCCCCAGCGCCGCTGCCCCCGCAGCGGCGCTTTTTTTATGCCCGAAAGGAACCTCGCCATGGCGTTCGCGATCCGCAACCTGTCCGTGCTTGCCTATGCCCAGGGCTTCACCCTGTGGCATTATCGCGGGCAGGAGACGCCGCTCGCCGCGATCGGCGCGCGCGGCTTCTTTGCCGACGCGGCCGATATGCTGGCCGCGGGCGATATCGTGATGGTCTCGGGCGCCGAGGGCGCGCGCATCCTGTGCGTGGCGCCCGGGACGGGCGGTATCAGCCTGGCCCCGCTCGCATGACCAGCGCGGCGTGCTGGATCATGCCGGCGTCGGTGGCGACGCAGCGCCCGTCGGCGCGGGTTGCCACCAGGCCGCGCGCGGCCAGCCGCGCCAGACAGGCCGCATCCTTGCTGTCCGCCGGACGCGCCGCGGCACCGGCCAGCACGACCCGGTGCAGCGCGGCGCGGCAGCAGGTTTCCAGATAGGGTTCGTCCCACATCGTCCCAGCCTAGCGCATCGGGTGGCGGATCGGGGTGAAAAGCAAGTCGGCCCCGGCCCGCGCCGCTTGCACGCCCGCGCCAGTTCGGTCTTGATCGGCCGGAAACGCTCGGAGCGCGCGGCATGGATTTCGATCTCTTTGTCATCGGCGGCGGCTCGGCCGGGGTGCGCTGCGCGCGCATCGCCGCCGGGCATGGCGCGCGCGTCGCCATCGCCGAGGACCGGTTCTGGGGCGGCACCTGCGTCAATATCGGCTGCGTGCCGAAGAAGCTGCTGGTCCAGGCCGGGGAATACGGCGCCTGGGCCGACGACGCCGCCGGTTTCGGCTGGCAGATCCATAAAGGTCCGCATGACTGGACCAAGCTGCTCGCCGCCAAGGACCGGGAAATCTCACGCCTGTCCGGCCTGTATCGCAAGCTGCTGGACGGCGCCGGCGCCACCATCTTCGACGCCCGCGCGCGCCTGACCGGCCCGCACAGCCTGGATGTGGGCGGGCACACGGTCACCGCGAAACACATCGTCATCGCCACCGGCGGCCACCCGACGCGGCTCGCGATCCCGGGGGCGGAGCACGCCATCGTCTCCGACGACGCGTTCTACCTGCCGCGGATGCCGCGGCGGGTCGCGATCCTGGGCAGCGGCTATATCGCGGTCGAGTTCGCCGGCATCTTCGCCGCCCTCGGCGCGGCGGTGGATCTGGTCTATCGCCAGCCGCTGCCGCTGCGCGGCTTCGACCCCGATCTGCGCGAAGCCCTGGCCGAGGCGCTGATCGCACAAGGCATCACGCTGCACCCCTCCGCCCGCCCCGAACGGATCGATCCCGCCGGGTCCGGCCACCGCCTGACCCTACATACCGGCGCCACCCTGGACGCCGACCTGATCTTCTTCGCCACCGGCCGCCGCCCCGCCACCGACAATCTGGGCCTGGCCGAGGCCGGCGTCGCGGTCACGGAAGCCGGGGCGGTGGTGGTGGACGCCCATCTGCGCACCGCCCAGCCGCATATCTTCGCGATCGGCGACGTGACGGACCGGATGAACCTGACCCCGGTCGCGACCGCCGAGGGCCATGCGCTCGCCGACAGCCTGTTCGGCCACCGGCCGCGGCGGATCTCGCTGGAGAACGTGCCGACGGCGGTGTTCTCCACCCCGCCGCTGGCAACCGTCGGGCTGACCGAGGAAGCCGCCGCCGCGCGCGGGCCGGTGGATGTGTACGTGACGAAGTTCACCCCGATGCGCCACGCTTTGTCCGGCCGGGGACGCAAATCCCTGATGAAGCTGGTGGTCGATCAGGCAAGCCAGCGCGTCCTGGGCGCGCATATGCTGGGTGAGGACGCGCCTGAGATCATGCAGGGCCTGGCGATCGCCCTGGTGATGGGGGCCACGAAAGCCGATTTCGACCGCACGATCGGGATCCATCCGACCGCGGCGGAGGAATTCGTGACGCTGCGCACCCGGACCCGGGTGGCCGGTCAGGAATCGTAGGCCATCAGCGCCTCGCACGGCACGTCCAGCCGCGCCCGACCGCCCAGGAACGTCAGTTCGATCAGGGCCGCCACCGCCGGCACGATCGCGCCGGACGCGCGCAGCAGCGCGATCCCGGCCGCCATCGTTCCCCCGGTGGCCAGCAGGTCGTCCACCACCACCACGCGCTGGCCGGGCGCGACCGCATCGGCCTGGATCTCGATCCGGTCCGAGCCGTATTCCAGCGCGTAGTCCAGCCCGCGCGTTTCCCCGGGCAGCTTGCCGCGCTTGCGCAGCATGACGAAACCGCAGCCCAGTTTCAGCGCCAGCGGGGCGGCGATCAGGAAGCCGCGGCTTTCGATCCCCGCCAGCAGATCCGGCTGATACGGCAGCACGGCGCGCGCCATCCGCCCCATCGCCACCTGCCAGGCGTCGGCGTCCCGCAGCAAGGTGGAGATGTCGTAGAACAGAATCCCCGGCTTCGGGAAATCCGGAATGCCGCGGATATGATCCTTGAGGTCCATGCGTCGCTGTTTCCTGGGCTGACGCCTGCCTGTAACGCGCCCGGGCCGCCCACGGCAACCGGGCGGATCAGCCGGCGGCGAGGCGCTTTTCGACGAAGGCCAGCCGATCCTGGCCCCAGAAAATCTCCTCGCCGATGACGTAGCTGGGGGCGCCGAACACGCCGCGGGCAAGGGCGTCCTTGGTGTCGGTGACGCGACGTTCGGCCCAGCGCGGTTCGGCGGCGAGCGCCAGCAGCCGGTCCGGGTCCTGGTCCACCTCGCGGATCAGTTGCGCGAGCGTGGCGGGATCGCCGGGGTTGCGTTCCTGCTCCCACAGCGCCTTGAGCACGCGATGGGCGAGACGGAGGGCGGGGGCGTCGCCGACCGCCTCCCGGAGCGCGATGACGCAGCACGCGGCTTGCAGTTCGCTCGCGGGGAAGAATTGCGGTTGCAGCGTGATCGGGATGCCGAGATGATCGCGCCAGCGTTTCAGTTCCATCATCCGGTACGCCTGGCGTTGCGGCGCGCGCTTGGGCAGCGGCAGACCGCCGGATTGGGGGAAGATGGCGCCGAAATCCACCGGGTAGATGCGCAAGCTGGCGTCATGCGCCGCCGCCATCGCGGTGATCCGCGCCGCGCCGAGATGCGTCCAGGGCGAATTGAGCGAGGCGTAGTAGTCGATATGCAGGGCCATGCGGGGCGTTCCTTGCGCGGTCGGGTGCGGTGCGACAGCGCCAGGGAACGCCCGATCGGGGCGGCAGGCAACCTGCGGCGGCGACCGTTACTCGTCCACGGGCGGCGTGGTGATCACCAGGAACACCAGATCGCGCAGGCCGGTATTGTATAGCGCGTGCTCCACCCCCGGCGGGATATGGATCACGTCATGGGTGCGCACCACTATCCGCTCCCCGTCCAGTTCCATCAGCCCCTCACCTTCCAGCACGTGGTAGATCTGCTCCTGCACCTTATGCCGATGCGGCGCCACGTAGCCCTTCGG
>JAKAZJ010000099.1 GCA_021826565.1 Pseudomonadota bacterium
AGGGGCACACGGCGACGCCAGCCGCCCGCGCTCAGTTGTTCAGCGTGATCACCTTGCCGGCACGGTCGAACCACACCGCTCCGCCGCCCAGCATGAACCCCTGATCGCGCACGAACAGCAGATGCGGCACGTCCGCCCGCAGCCGCGCCAGAAAGACCGGCGTGAAGATCGCCGCATAATGTGCCAGCACCACGGCCGGACGCGCCAGGCGGCTGCCGCGCCCGCCCAGGCTGACGCGCACCGGATCGCGCAGCGCCGCCACCACGGCGCGGCGATGACCGGCCAGCGCCGCGGCGCGGAATGCCACCGCCGCGCGCTCCACCCGCAAATCGCCCGGACGCAGGTAATACGCCAGAGGCCGAAACGACGTGTCGGAATAGCGCAGCCGCACCGCCAGGCGCCGTCCCGTGCCCGCGGCGATCCAGGTGCCGGAAATGGTCTGGCACGCGGCGTCGCCCTGACCCGGCATCCGCGCCACGAACCGCGCCGAGCCTCTCCCGCCGGCCACGGATTCGGTCAGGATCAGCCGACCGTCCGGCGTCAACCGCCCGGCCAGCGCCAGCCGGCCCGGACCGGCCGCGTAGCCATACAACCCGGTCACGTCGCCGCGCGTGCCGAATTGCAGCCCCATCCGGACCGGATACGGACCGATCGTGCCCTGATACAGCGACATGATCCCGACCATGTGAGCCGCGACCGGGTCGCAGGCGATCGCCGAGTGGGCCGGTACGGCAGCCAGCAGCAACCCGCTCCAGGCGGCGATCGATCGGACCAGGAATGACATCGGCGGCTTCCTTGTACTAGGTGCGGCCACGCCGGCACGGCGCGGTCGGCGGCGGCAACGCCGGCCCTATCGCAAGCCGCGCCGCCGGCCGCTATGGAACCCGATCCTACCCGCATGGAGCCGCGCAATGCCACCCTCGCCACCCTATGACGTCATCGTGGCCGGCGGCGGCGCCGGGGGCGTGGCCGCCGCCTGCGGCGCCGCGCGCACCGGCGCGCGGGTGTTGTTGCTGGAACGCTACGGCTTCCTCGGTGGCGCGGCGACCAACGCCAATGTGCTGTCCTATTGCGGGTTTTTTGCCGCCGGCAACGCCGCCACCCAGGCCGTCCGCGGCATCGGCGGGGAGGTGCTGGACCGCCTGGCCGGCTTCGGCCTGGACACCGCGCCGATCCGCGCGCCCAGCGGCAACTGGATCGTCATGCTGGACCCGGAGGCGCTGAAATCCGCCCTGGACGAGCAGATCCAGGCCGACCGCGTCACCCTCGGCCTGCACGCGCTGCTGACCGGGGTGGTGCGCGCAGGCGACCGGCTGGAAGCGGTCCGCGTCACCGACCATGCCGGCACCCAGGAACTGTCCGCCGCCGCCTTCGTCGATGCCAGCGGCGAGTCCACCCTTGCCGCCCTGGCCGGCGTACCCCCGGCACCCGGGCACGACACGATTGCCCAGGCGGCGTCGTTCCCCGTGCGCCTTGGCGGCGTGGCCGCGGAGGCGCAGCCGGACCGCGCGCTTCTGGCCGCTCTGACCGCGGATTTCCTGGCTGCCCACCCGGATGCCCCGATCCGCGCCTCCGGTGGTGGCCTAATGCGCCTGCCCCATAACGGCACGTGGTGGTGGACCGGGATCGATCTGCGCACCGATGGCCTGACCTTCCCCAGCCTGACCGCGGCCGAGCGCCAGGGTCGCCATTTCGCCCGCGCCTTCCTTCCGGTCCTGCGCGCGCTGCCTGGCTTCGCGGATGCCTTCATCGCCGCCACCGGCCCGCAGATCGGCATCCGCGAGACGCGCCATGTCCGCACCGAAGCGATCGTGACCGAGGCCGACGTGCTGGCCGGGCGCGCACGCCCCGACAGCATCGCGCGCGGCGCCTGGCCGATCGAGGTTCACGCCACCCCCGGCCGGCCGGTGTTCCATCCGGTCGGCGGGCCGGGGATCTTCGGAATCCCGTACGGCGCGCTGCGCGCCGCGGATGTTACGAACCTGTTTCTCGCCGGCCGGACCATCGGCGCGGATGCGGCGGCGTATGGCTCGGTGCGGGTGATGGGGACCGGGTTCGCCACCGGCCACGCGGCGGGGGTTGCGGCGGCGCTGAACCAGGGCGGGGCGGCGTTGCCGGCGATCCGCCGCGCGTTGCTGGGTCAGGGTGCGCTGCTATAGGCCCGCCGCTGATCCTTCCCGTCGCAGCCGCGTTACCAGCGCCTCGGCTGCCCCGGGTTCGTAGTCCAGCGCGGTTCGCGCGGTGGATTCGGTAAATCCGGCGCGCGCCAGCACCGCAAGTTCCCGTCGTGCCGCGGTGGGATCGCCCGGCGGCAGCGGGGTGGCGCGGAACGGTCCCAGGCGCCGCCGCCGCGCCAGCAGCAGGGCTGCGGCCAGCTCCGCCTCGGCGTCCTCCGCAACACTATCGCGGGCCGTGACCGGGGCCACGCCGCGGGCGATCAGATGATGTTCGATCGCGCGGCGGGACCGGCCGGCGCGGCGCAGACCGCGCGCCCGGGACGCGGCGAAGGCGGCATCGTCCAGCAGCCCGGCGGCGGCCAGCGCGGCCACCACGGCGGCAATGGCGGGCCGGGCGGCGGCCATGGCGGCGGCGATGGTTTCGGAATCCTGGAGCTCCGCGGCGCGGCGCGCCCAGCGGTCCAGCCGGCGGGTCAGGACCTGGCGCAGCCGCGCCTCGGTGGTGGCGTAGCGGGCCAGATGGGCCAGCGCCGCTTCCCGCAACGCGGGCGCATCCGGCGGCGTGGCCGGGACGGGGGGCGGCGGGCGGCGCGGCACCGCGTTAGCCGAACCGGACCGGGTCGATCGCGGCCAGGATCGCGCCGGCCGGCCCCGGGTCGCGGCGTGCGACCAGATCCGCGACCAGCGCCCCGGCGGCCGGAGCCGTCTGGATGCCATAGCCGCCTTGCCCCACGCACCAGAAGAAGCCTTCGGCGCGGGCGTCCCAGCCGAAGGCCAGACTGCGGTCCGGGGTGAAGGTCCGCAGCCCGGCCCAGGAGCGTTCGACGCGGCGGACGTCGATCTCCAGCGCCTGCTGCATCCGGTCGATCCCGGTGGCGATGTCGAGCTCGTCGGGCTGGATGTCCTGCGGGGTCACCGGGGTTTCGTCGGCCGGGGAGACCATCAGGCGCGTGCGCGCCTCCGGCCGGACGTACCACGTATGGGCGACGTCGTTGATCAGCGGCCAGTCCGCGGCTTCCCACGGCGTGGGATCGATGATCGCGGCGCTGCGGCGGCAGGGTTGCAGCCCCAGCGGGCGCGCCCCTGCCAGGGCCGCGACCTCGTCACCCCACGCGCCGGCGGCGTTCACCACGACCGGGGCATGGAACACCGCGCCGTCGGCGGTGGTCACCGCCCAGGCGCTGCGCCCCCGCGCGATCCGCCCGGCGCGCTGACGCAGCCCCAGCACGCCGCCACGGGCGCGGAACTGGCGCAGGAATCCCTGGTGCAGGGCGGCGACGTCCATGTCGAACGCATCTTCCTCGATCGCGGCGGCCACGGCGTAATCGGGGCGCAGCGCGGGGACCAGGCGGCGCGCGTCAGCGACCGCAATGGGGGCGAGTCCGATGCCTTCGGCCAGCATCGCAGCCAGCGCGGCATTCTGCGCTTCCGGGGCCAGGAACAGCACCGCGCGCCGGGCCATCAGCGGATGCGCGGCGAATCCGTCCGGCGGGTGGGTGAAGAAATCGCGCGACAGCCCGGTCAGCACGCGCACATCGGGCGGACCGTAATTCTGGATCCACACCGCCGCCGACCGCCCGGTGCTGTGATAGCCGGGCTGATCCTCCGCCTCGATCAGCGCCACGCGGTGGTCCATGGCCAGGGCGGCGGCGGCGGTGGCTCCGGCCATGCCGGCGCCGATCACGACGATGTCGAAATCGCGCGCGGTCATGGCGTGCCGGACTGCACCGCTTCGAAGCCTTCGAACTCCGGGTGGCCAAGGTAGAGGCCACGATTCTGTCCGGCGTTGCGATGCGCGGCGCGGAACGCCTCCGACGTGGTCCAGGCCTCGAAATCGGCCCGCGACCGCCAGGTGGTGTGGGAGGCATACAGCACGTGATCCGCGGTCTCGGGGCCGCGGAGCAGGTGGAAGTCCAGGAAGCCGGGGACGGTGGCCAGATGGCTGTCGCGCTCGGCCCAGACACGCTCGAAATCGGCGGTGGCGTGGGGGGGGATCTTGAAGCGGTTCATGGCGATGAACATGCGGGCTCCTGGTCGGGCGCCGCCTCTGGCCGGGCGGCAGGCCATTGTGTAAACGCCCCCACTGACCCAACACCACCGAAAACTGATCGTGGGATCATGGCCGGGCATTCGCAGTTCAAGAATATCATGCACCGGAAAGGCGCGCAGGACGCGCGCCGCGCCCGGCAATTCGCGAAAGTGATCCGCGAGATCACCGTCTCTGCCCGCCAGGGCCTGCCCGATCCTGGGTCCAATCCGCGGCTGCGCGCGGCCGTGATTGCCGCGCGTCAGGTGAACATGCCGCGCGACACGGTGGAGCGCGCCATCCGCAAGGCCGCCGGCGCGGCGGGCGGGGAGGATTACGCCGAGATCCGCTACGAGGGTTACGGTCCGGCCGGCGTGGCCGTGATGATCGAGGCGCTGACCGATAACCGCAACCGCACCGCGTCCGACATCCGCACTGCCTTCGCCAAACACGGCGGCACGCTGGGGGAGACGAATTCCGTCAGCTTCCTGTTCACCCGCCTGGGCCTGGTGCGCTACCCGGCGCCGGTGGCGGATGCCGACGCAATGCTGGAAGCCGCGATCGAGGCCGGCGCCGACAACGTGGATTCCAGCGCGGACGGACATGAGATCACCTGTGCGGCGGACGATTTCTTCGCCGTCCGCGATGCGCTGGAAGCCCGCTTCGGCGAGCCGGGTGAAGCGCGGCTGGAGTGGCGCCCGCTGACCTCCGTCGCGCTGGATGAGGCGCAGGCGGCGGGCGTGATGAAGCTGCTGGACGCGCTGGAGGACAGCGATGACGTGCAGAACGTCTATGCCAACTACGAAATCCCGGAAGCGGTGATGGCCCGGTTGGCGGCGTCCTAAAGCAGTTGCGGGGCGGGCCACCGGCCCGCCCCGCCGCCGTCTTACGGCACGCCTGGGTTATTCGCCTTCCACGCCGATCGCGTAGGCGGTTTCGCCGTGCACCGCATCGTCGCCCACTTTCAGGGTGGCATCGTCCATCCGCAGCGGGGTGATGAACGAGATCACCTTGAGGATGATGAAGGTTGCGATGACATTATAGACGATGATGAACACGGCGGCGTAGACCTGCACCAGCAGCTGGTGCGGATTGCCGTAGAGCAGGCCGGTGACGTTGACGCCGGGGGCGTCCTTGGCGGTGCCGACATATTCCAGCATCTCGGGTGTGGCGAGGATGCCGGTCAGCAACCCGCCCATCAGCCCGGCCACGCCATGGGTGGAAAACACCCCCAGCGTGTCATCGACCTTCATCATGAGCGCGGTCTTCTGGAACTTGTTCATGCTGAGCCAGGGCACGATACCGGCCAGGATGCCGATGATCAGCGCGCCCCAGCCACTCACGTAGCCGGCGGCCGGGGTGATCGCCACCAGACCGGCGATCATGCCGTTCACCGCGCCGATGACCGACGGCTTGCCGTAGGCCATGTAGTCCATCAGGGTCCAGACCATCACGCCGACGCAGCTTGCGATGTTCGTGTTCAGGACCGCGGCCCCGGCATCGGCGTTGGCGAAATACGGATCACCGCCGTTGAACCCGTTCCAGCCCAGCCACAGGATGCCGGCGCCGACCAGCGCCACCAACAGGCTGTTGGGCGGGAAATGCTCGCGGTCCTGTTGCAGGCGCGGACCGATCACCGCCGCGGCGGTGAAGCCGGACGCGGCGGCGGCCAGATGGATGACATAGCCGCCCGAGAAATCCGCGGCCCCCATGCCGGCCAGCCACCCGCCGCCCCAAAGGCTGAACGCCCCCACTGTATAGACCAGGGTCATCCACACCGGGCAGAAGATCATCCATGCCTTGAAGCTGATGCGTCCCAGCACCGAGCCGGCGAGGATGATCACCGTGATCGCGGCGAACACGAACTGGAAATATACCAGCGTGGCCATCGGGAAGCCCATCGGCGGCATGCCCGAAGCGGCGGCGGGCACCGTCGCCTGGCCGAGCTCGAACGCCGCAGAAAGCGCCGGTCCCGGCTTGCCGAGGAACGGAAACCATTGCGGCCCGAAGGCCATGTTGTAGTCGAACAGGATCCAGACCACCAGCACCGAGGCGAAGGCGTAGATCGACATGAAGGCCGAGTTGATCGCCCATTTCTTCTTGACGATACCGCCGTACAGAACGACCAGGCCCGGGATGCTTTGCAGGCTGACGAAGGTCGCCGCGGCTAATTGCCAGGCATTGTCGCCGGTATCGAGCCATTTAGGTGAGGGTACGAGCACGGGGCTCCTCCACTGGTTGAAGCGGTTCCGACGGCGTCCGTTGCCGAAACATCGGCACCCTTCTCCCCGCTTGTTGCGTGCCTGCGAGTGACGCCGGAGGAAGAGAGGAAGCAAGGAGCGTGCCACGTGCGATAGTCGCTCCGGCATAGACTTTGCAGCGTTCCGGTCATCGGCTAGGGAAGCGGATGTCCCGGGAGGTTGACGCGGCAATGTTTCTGATCCGGCGCGCGCTGATGCTCGCGGCCCTGGCGGCGCCAACGGTCCCCGTCTCGGCTGCGCCTGTGGCGGCCCGGGCGGCTGCCCCGCCGACGACCGCAACCGTTATCACCTGCACCAACCCGGCCAGCGGCGCGACCTGGCAGCTCCGCATCGACCTGCGCCACGCCACCGTGGACGCCAACCCGGCCACGATCAGCGCAGACGAAATCTCCTGGCGCGATGCCAGGGACGGCGGCAACAATACGCTCGACCGCAAAACCGGTGCCCTGACCATCATCGTCGCCTCCAGCACCGGCGGTTTTGAGCGCCAGGACCGGTGCCGGATGCCGCCATGACCGACGACCCGGCGCTCCCGCGGGCGAGTATCGGTTTCACCTCGCTGCCCGGCCTGCGTCCG
>JAKAZJ010000100.1 GCA_021826565.1 Pseudomonadota bacterium
GGGCTTTCCTGGCGCGTGTCTTACTTGCACCATCCCCCCCATGCAACCGATCCCGCCCTGGGTCTGGGCCTTGCCGTTCGCGGGGCTGGTGGCCAGCTTCGCACTGGTGCCGCTGGCCGCGCCGCGCTGGTGGCACCGCCACGAATCCCATGTGGCGCTGGGCTGGGCGCTGGCGTTGCTGGGCCCGCGCGCGCTGGTGCTGGGGCCGCAGGATGCGGCGCTGGAGGCCTGGCGGCTGATCCTGGCCGACTACCTGCCGTTCATCGCGCTGATCGCGGCGCTGTATGCCGCCGGGGGCGGCGTGCTGATCCGCGGCCTGAGCCGCGGCACGCCAGCCGGCAACGTGGTGGTGCTGGCGCTGGGCACCTTGACCGCCGGGCTGGTCGGGACCGCGGCGGCGTCGCTGCTGCTGATCCATCCGCTGCTGCGGGCGAACGCGCATCGGCGGCGGCGGTTCCATCTGGTGCTGGGGTTCATCCTGTTGGTGGCGAATGCCGGCGGCGCGTTGTCGCCGCTGGGGCCGCCGCTGTTCCTGGGATTCCTGCGCGGGGTTCCGTTCTTCTGGCCGCTGCGGCGGCTGGGGCCGGCGGTGGCGCTGGTGGCCGCGATGGTGCTGGGCTGGGTGTGGGGAGTGGATCGCATCCTGGCGCGCAGCGAGCCGCCGGCGCCGCCGCGCGCGCGGTTCCGCCTGCGCGGCGCGGGGAACCTGGTGCTGGCGGTCGGTCTCGCGCTGTCGGTGGTGGCGGAGGGATGGTGGCCCGGGCCGACGCTGCGCATGGCCGGCGCCACGATCCCGGCCGGGCAGTTCGCCGGCGTGGGCGCGTGCCTGATGGCGCTGGCGGCCTCGGCGGCGTTCACGCCGGCGGCAGTGCGGCGGGCGAATGATTTCTCGTGGCGGCCGATGGCCGATGTCGCCTGGTTCTTCCTGGCGCTGTTCGTGACGCTGGGACCGATTGCGGCGCTGCTGACCGCGCGGGCCGTGCCTCCGGGCGCGTTGTTCTGGCTGACCGGCGGGTTGTCGGCGATGCTGGACAATGCGCCGAGCTATCTGCTGGGCTGGCACCTCGCTGGGGGCATGTCGGGCGGGGCGGGGCTGGCTTCGGTATCCGCCGGGGCGGTGTTCTTCGGCGGGCTGACCTATCTGGGCAACGCGCCCAACCTGGTGGTGCGCGCGGTGGCGGCGCATGGCGGCGTGCGGATGCCGGGGTTCCTGGCCTATGCCGCCTGGGCGGCGCTGGGGCTCGGCCCGGCGCTGCTGCTGCTGGCATGGTGGTTCGGATAGGCGCACCAGTCCCGCCAGGCCGCCCGCAGCGCCGCCCCCAGGCTGCGCCCGAAGCGCGGCGCGTCGCAGAGCGGGCTGGCCCGCGTCCGCGCCCGTAACCCCGCGCGCAGCGCGGCCAGCGCCGGAAGGTCGCGCGCCGCCGCGACCGCGCGGGCGATATAGGCATCGGTGTCGGCCATGACCCAGTCGGCCAGCCCGGCATTGCTGAGATGGCTGGCGGAGTGGCGGGAGGCGAAAATCTCCCCCGCCAGCGCGACCGTCGGCACGCCCATCCATAGCGCCTCACACGTGGTCAGGCCGCCGGAATAGGGGAACGGGTCCAGCGCCAGGTCGATGTCGTTGTATTGGTCCAGGAAGGCACGGTGGCCGGAGCCGGGGCGGGTCTCGATCCGCGCCGGATCGACGAATCCTGCGCGCAGCCGGGCCGCGGTGGTGGCATCGGCCAGTTGATGGGTTTTCAGCACCAGCCGCGCGTCCGGCAGCCGCGCCAGGATCGCGTTCCAGACCGCGATCACGTCCGGGGTGATCTTCGCCAGGTTGTTATAGCACCCGAACGTCATGTGCCCGTTGCGTGACGCCGGCAAGATCCCGACCGCCGGGGCATAGGGCGGCGGCGAGTAGCACACATACCCATCGGCCAGCCGCAGCGGGCGTTCGGTGTAGGTCGCTTCCAGCCGTGGCGGCGTCTCCCACCGGTCCGACAGGATCGCGTCGATCTCCGCCAGTCCGGACGTATGGGTCTGCATGCCCACCCATTTGATCTGCACCGGCGCCAGCCGATGCGCGCAGGCCGCCATACGCCCGGCATCGCCATAGCCGCCGAGATCGATCAGGATGTCGATCCCGAGCGCCCGCGCGCGCTCGGCCAGAAGTGGGTCGGACAGCTGATCGATCTCCTCCCATTGCGCGGCCAGGGTGTGAAAGCGCCGCGCCATCGGGTCGGTCAGCACCGGCGGCGGGGCAAGGCAGATCGTTTCGAACCCAGCCGGGTCCAGCGTTTCGAACCCCGCGACCGTCAGCCAACCCACCGGATGGGTGCGCAGCGTGCCGGACAGCAGGCCGAGGCGCAGCCGCCGGTCCGGGTCCGGCGGATTGGTAAACCGAAGCGGGTGCGCGGGCCGCGGCAGCCGCGCCGCGACCGCCGCCAGCGCGTCGCGCAGCGCGGCACCGGTCACGCCCGGCGTGTAGGGCAGCACGTTGGCCAGAGTCCGCCGCGGCAGCGGCAGGTCGGGCGCCAGCGCGATCGCCTGCCGCGCCAGCGCCAGTGCCTCCGCCTGATCGCCCAGATTGGTGGTGGCGTTGGCCAGGTTGCACAGGATGTTCACATCCGGCCCGGATTCCGCCAGCAGCGCGCGCAGGATGGCGCGCGCCTCGGCGTGGCGGTGCATCCGCATCAGGGTGGCGGCGTGATCGTTGCGCAGCGCGCGATCCGCCGGGTTCAGCGCCACGGCGCGGGCCAAGGCCGCTTCGGCCGCGGCGACATGGGCGGACCGCGCCAGCAAGCCGGCGTGCAGGCGCGCGATCTCCGGATGGTCGGGGGCGAGCGCCGCCGCGGCCTCCAACGCCTCGATCGCCAGCGCCCGCCGCGAGGTGCGTTCCAGCAGCAGACCGCGCGCGGCGTGGGGGATCGGGTCCAGCGGATCGGCGGCGACGGCGAGGTCGTACTGCGCCAGCGCGGCCTCGGCCGTGCCGGCGGCCACGGCGGCCTCGGCGCGACGCAGCGCCAGGGTCAGGTTCCGGGGCGCGCGGGCGGCGGCCTCGGCGAAGGCCGTCTCGGCCAGCGCGTGATCCCCCGCGGCTTGCAGCGCCAGGCCCAGCAGGTCCCACGCATCGGCGCGTCCGGGCGCGGCACCGCACAGGCGCAGCAGCAGCGTCTGGGCGCTGGCCGCCGCGCCGGCGCCGAGATGCAGCGCGGCCCGGGCCAGCAGCGCGTCGGCGTGCAGCGGATCGCGCTCCAGCGCCCGGTCATAGATGCGCGCAGAGGCCGCGGCGCGGCCCGCGGCGCGCAGGCTCTGGCCCAGCCGGATCAGCGGCTCGGCCCAATCCGGATGCGCCGCGGCCAGGGTGTGGAACAGACGCCGGGCGCGGGTCCCGCACCCCGCCCGGTCCTCGGCGATCGCAAGATTGAGCCGCGCGACCGGGCTGGCCGCGGCGGCGCGCAGCGCGGCCCGCGCCTGCGCGTGGGCCAGCCCGTCCAGAAGGGGCGCATCGCTCATTGTCGGACGAACACGCCGAGCAGGCCGGGAACCGGCACGCCGTTCTCGCTCCGCTGCGTCTCCGGGGTCAGCGCGCGCACCGTCAGGCCGGCCGCCGCCGCCGCCGCGCGCAGACAGGCCGGCGTATGCGCGTAGCGGCCCTGGGTGCCGAGCCGCCAGGGCGTGGCCGAGTCCGGGTCCGTCTCGCACGAAACCAGGAACAGCCCACCGCGGCGCAGCCGGGCCGCCACGGCGGCGAACAACCGGTCCGGCGCGCCGAAATAGCATAGCACGTCGGCGGCCAGGATCACGCCGAACGGCGGACCGGGATCGGCCAGATAGGTCAGCAGATCGGCCTCGTGCAGCGCGGCGTAGATCCCCTTCGCCGCGGCCTGCGCCAGCATCCGCGGCGACAGATCGACGCCCTGCAGCGGCGTGACCGGCAGATCCGCCACCGCCAGGCCCGCCAGCCCGGTGCCGCAGCCCAGATCGAGCGTGGGACCGGACGCGCCCGCGTCCAGCAGCGCGGTCCGGAACAGGCCCGGGACGCGATAGCCGAGCGCGATCAGATGCGATTCGAACCGGTCCGCGTAGCCTTCGAACACGGCGCGGACATAGGGGGTGGGGGCGCGGTCGTCGCCCGGGCGCGCGCCCGCGGCGGCAACCAGGTGGCGGACATACGGGTCCTGAGGGGCGAGTTTCAGCGCTTCGGCATAGGCCTCGCCGGCCGCGTCGGGCTGCGCCAGGCACGACAGCGCATGGCCCAGCAGGCCGAACAGGCAGGCATCGGCGCTGCCTTCGGCGCGGGCGGCCTCACCCAGCCGCGCGGCGGCCGCAAAGTCGTGGCGGCGCAGTTCCAGCAGCATCGCCGCGTTGCGCAGCGCCACCGCCCCGGGCACCCGCGCCGCGCCGGCGGCCAACGTGGCGGCGGCGCGGTCCAGCGTACCGGCGCCGGCCTGGGCGGCGGCCAGCGCTTCGATGAACGAGGCATTGGCGGGATCGGCCGCCACCGCTTCGGCCAGGCAGGCAATGGCATCCGCCGGGCGGCCGAGCTCGTGCATCAGCACGCCCAGGATCGCCTTGCCGGCCGGGTCGGCCGGGTCCAGCACCACCGCCTCGGCCGCGTCGATCGCGGCCGGGACGCGGTCGCCGCGCCGATGATGCACATCGGCGCGTAGCCGGCGCAGCCCGGCATGTCCGGGGTCGGCTGCCACCGCCGGGTCCAGCGCGGCCAGCGCCTGGTCCAGCCGTCCCGCCGCGATCGCCAGCCGCGCCGCCAACTCAGCCACCCGCGGCCCGGGCGGGGTCAGCCGTTGCAGCGCGGCCAGCACCGCCTGGGCGGCATTCAGCCGCCCGGTATCGATCATCTCCCGGATTCGTCCAGACAGGATTTCGGGATCGGGGGCGGCGGCGAGCGTGTCCATGCGGGGCTCCTTCTGAGCCTGGGGATCAGACGACCAGTCCCTGCGCCTGCACGGCAAGCGCCGACAGGCTGGGCTGGCTGGCGGCGGTGGTACTGGCGGCCTGCGCCATCGCGATCAGGTAGCGTTGCGCGAACTGCGTCACGAATTTCGGATCCTGCAACTTGGTGATGTCCAACTGCGAGGTGATCGCCTTCTGCTGCGCCTCCAGCGGCTGAAACGCGATCTGCAACGGAATCCCGAGCGTGGTGGTCACCACGCTGCGCAGCACCGGATCGCCCAGGATCTGATCCACATTCGTCACGCCCGACGCATTGGCGCGAAACGTCAACGCGTTGGACAACCCGGGCGTGGTCGCATCCAGCGAGGTCCGCCAGGTCACCTCGGCATAGGCATTGGCGATGGTGGCGATGACGCTGGGATTCTGGATGACGCTCAGCCCCTTGTTGGCAAAATCGTATGTCTGCACCACCGGCTTCCAGCGCGTGTCGGTCAGCTGGTTGGCCAGAGACTTGGAATCGTTCACGTTCGACAGCAAAGTCTTCTGCGTCAGCGCGGTATAGGGGATCTGATCCGCCAGCCCGTTCGCGGTCAGCAGCACCTGCATCACCGTGGGATTGGACAGCAGCTGTTGCGGACTGCTCGCGGTCTGCACCGCCTTGGTGAACGCCGCGACCGCGCGGGCCACCGCCGGTTCGGCGGCGGTCGCCTTGATGTCCTGGGTCTGGTTCTGCTCGGCGTTGGTCAGCGCCGTGATCGGGTTGCCCCCGCTCAGCGACACGCCGGTGGTTCCGGTATTGTAGATCGCGCCCAGCAGCGACTGCGTCGTGCCGCCCCCGCCCATGGCGGCGAACAGGGACGCAAGCCCCGGCAGCGCGTTGAGGGTGGTGCCCATCCCGGCGGCCCTCAGCCGGTCAGCAGGCCGGCGGCGATGTTCTCGTTGATCGCGATCAGGAACGCAAAATTGGGCTCGGTCCGCTCCATCTCCCGCTGCACCGCCAGCCCCACGGAAAATACCGCGGCGCGCAGCTCCATCGGCAGCGCGTTCGCCGGATCGCGCATCAGATCATTCACCGTCACCCACAGCTTACGGTTGTCGGCGATGGCGCGGGTCTTCGCGACCGCCCCGGAGCCGCCGGCGGCGCGCAGCCCGGCATTGGTGATCTGGAACACCTCGGCCTCCTGCGCGCGCGGGCTGCGATGGGTGGCGCCGGCCTGATAGGCGCGGGTGGCTTCGCTCATGCGGGACATGGGGCGGTCTCCGTGGATCGGGTTGGGGGGGCGAGCACCGCGGCCTCGTGGCGCATGATGCGGCGGGCGAGTTTCAGGGCCTGATAACCATCATCGGCCTCGGCGCAGGACAACGCCCGGTCCAGCATGTCGCGTGCCAGCGCCGAGGTGGTGGCGGCGCGAAATTCGCCGATCAGGTCGCGCGCCGTGCTGATCGCGCGCGCGCGTTCGTCCTCCGAGCCGATATAGGCTGACTGCAAGGCGAAATAGATGCGCCGGGCAGGGGTATCGGCCTCGGCGGGCAGCATGATCTGCTTGCCGAACAGGAACCGCGCGTGGGCAGTGAGCTCGATGCGCGAACGGGTGCGGAAGCGGATCGGCGCACCGTTGATGATCATCAACTCGCCTTGACGCAGTTCCAGCACCAGGTTCGACATCGGATGCGTCTTCGCCCATTGGGGTGATGACGGGCGGCGCCGCGGCGGGAGGCGCGTTTTGCGCCGCCCCGGCCGCGGCCTCCCCGGTCAGGCGTTCTTGACCAGGGTCAGCAGCGTGTTCGGCGTCTGGTTCGCCAGGGTCAGCGCCTGGGTGCCCAGCTGCTGGCGGATCTGCAACGCCTGCAACATCGCCGATTCCTGTGCCAGATTGGCATCGATCAACGCCCCCATGCCCTGGTTCAGACTGTCGATCTTGGCGCTGTTGTAGGTGATCTGGTTGCTGACATAGTTGGTGTTGGAGCCGTACGTGTTCAACGCCGAACCGACCGCGTTGAACTTGTTGAGGAACGTCCCGGTATTGGTAATCAGCGCCGCGACCGTGCCGG
>JAKAZJ010000101.1 GCA_021826565.1 Pseudomonadota bacterium
ATACGGCAACGGCACATCCACCCCGTGCACCCGCACCGGCGGCGCGTCCAGCCAGTCGAACGCGCCCTCGATCACCGCCATTGCCACTTCGGCGCCGATGCCCGCGAACGGCCAGCCTTCCTCCACCGTCACCAGGCGGTTGGTTTTCTTCACGCTGGCGAGGATCGTTTCGGTATCCAGAGGACGCAGCGAGCGCAGGTTGATCACCTCCGCCTCGATCCCCTGTTCCGCCAGGGTCTTGGCCGCTTCCAGCGCGACACCCACCATGATGCTGAACGCAACGATGGTCACGCGATCGCCGGCGCGCTCGATCTTCGCGCGCCCGATCGGCAGGATGAAATCCTCGTCCACCGGGCAGTCATAGGTGTGTCCGTACAGGATTTCGTTTTCTAGGAAGATGACCGGATTGGGATCGCGGATCGCCGCCCGTAACAGCCCTTTCGCGTCGGCCGACGACCACGGCGCCAGCACCTTCAGGCCTGGCACATGCGCATACCAGCTTGCGTAGCATTGCGAATGCTGCGCGCCGACGCGCGAGGCGGCGCCGTTCGGCCCGCGGAACACGATCGGGCAGCCCATCTGTCCGCCCGACATATACAGCGTCTTGGCCGCCGAATTGATGATCTGGTCCATCGCCTGCATGGCGAAGTTGAAGGTCATGAACTCCACGATCGGACGCAGCCCGTTCAGCGCGGCGCCCACCGCCATGCCGGTGAAGCCGTGTTCGGTGATCGGCGTGTCGATCACCCGCTTGGGGCCGAACTCGTCCAGCAGGCCCTGGCTGATCTTGTAGGCGCCTTGATATTGCGCGACTTCTTCGCCCAGCAGGAACACGTCCGGATCGCGGCGCAGTTCGGCCGCCATCGCATCGCGCAGTGCGTCGCGGACGGTGATCGGCTTGGTCGGACCCCAGTCCTTGTCGGCTTCGGGTGCGGGCGCGGACGGGGGGCGGATGGCCGGCTCAAGGCCGCCCGTGACGGGTTGCGCGGCGGCAACCGGCGCGGGCGCCGGCGTGGAGATCGCCGCCGACACGTCCTCCCCGTTCGCCGCCAGCACCGCGATCGGGGTGTTCACCGCCACGCCCTCGGTGCCCTCGGCGATCAGGATGCGGGCCAGGCGGCCTTCATCGACCGCCTCCACCTCCATCGTCGCCTTGTCGGTTTCGATCTCGGCGATCACGTCGCCGGCGCGTACCGCGTCCCCCTCGGATTTCAGCCAGCGCGCCAGCTTGCCTTCCGTCATAGTGGGCGACAGGGCGGGCATCAGGATCTGGGTGGTCATCGCTCAGCCCTCCACCAGCACGTCGGTGAACAATGCGGCCGGGTCCGGTTCGGGGCTGGATTGCGCGAAATCCGCTGCCTCCTGAATGACCGCCTTCACCTCATCGTCGATCGCCTTGAACGTCGCTTCGTCAACGCCGAGCGCTTCCAGCTTGTGGCGCGCGCCCTCGATGCAATCATGCTGGGTGCGCATCATCTGCACTTCCTCGCGGGTGCGGTAGCGCGCCGGATCGGACATGGAATGGCCGCGATACCGGTAGGTTTTCATCTCCAGCAGATACGGCCCCTTGCCGGCGCGGCAGGCGGCCACGGCGATCTCGGCGGCAGCCTTGACCGCCAGCACGTCCATCCCGTCCACCTGCATCCCCGCGATCCCCCACGGCGCCCCGTTCTTCGACAGATCGCGCGAAGCCGAGGCCCGATCCACGCTGGTCCCCATGCCGTATTTGTTGTTCTCGATCACGAACACGACCGGCAGCTTCATCAGCGCGGCCAGGTTGAAGCTCTCGAACACCTGGCCCTGGTTCGACGCGCCTTCCCCGAAATAGGTCACGGACACCCGGTCATTGCCGCGATACCAGTCCGAGAAGCCCAGCCCCAGCCCCAGGCTGACCTGCGCGCCGACGATCCCGTGCCCGCCGAAGAAATGGGTCTTCTTGCTGAACATGTGCATGGACCCGCCCTTGCCATGCGAATACCCGGTCGCGCGACCGGTCAGCTCGGCCATCACGCCTTTCGGGTCCATCCCGGTGGCCAGCATATGCCCGTGGTCGCGATACGAGGTGATGACCTGATCGCCCGGCCCGGTCGCCAGCTGCATCCCGACCACCACCGCTTCCTGGCCGATATACAAATGGCAGAAGCCGCCGATCAGGCCCATGCCATAGAGTTGGCCGGCTTTTTCCTCGAACCGGCGGATCCGCAACATATCGCGATAGGCGCGCAGCAGCAGGTCCTTGTCGGGCGCGACCTCACGCGGTTTGATGCGCCGCGTCTTGTCGGCTGTCTGGGCCATGGCGTGCCTCCCGGTCGCGAATAGGTTTCCCGTCAGCACTATCGTCCAGACCCCACCCAAGGCAAGCCGGCTGGCCGATAATTGGCTTATGGTGCAATGCGATAGCGGGTGTTAGCCGAATTGTGGTTAACCAGTTGACCGTGGCCCCGCTTGATCCGGCGCCCCAGAATTACCTTGCGCCGCCACCTCGGTCACAGCAATTAAACATCGGCTCCGCCGGAAAATTCGCAGCGCGGTTACCGGCTCAGTACAATCGCTGGCCCGACGGATAGGGGACCAGGATGTCGTGCGGATTGGACAGATTCAGCATCTCGCGCGCCCGTTCGTTCAGCAGATCAAGGTCCAGCTGCCCGCTGCGCAGCGCCGCCACCTTGTGCGCCCAGCGCGTCTCCCGCAGCCGCAGCCGGGCCAGGTCCGCGTCCGCCTGCACCAGCAGCGCCTGGCGCTTGTGATAGGCCACCAGCCCGTGCGGCCCCTGCATCGCGCTGTAGCCGAACACCCCGGCCAGGCCGAGAAACAGGACCGGTGCCGCGGCGGCGCGGGCGCGGCGTTTCATCTCCCGGGCGAAACCCATGGCGGACTCCAGAATCTGACGTGGCCAGCTTACCGGAACTTCACCCCGGGCGATACCAGGGCGGATCGCGCCGCGCCTGAAACGCAGCGGTTCCGTCCCGCGCCTCCGCCGTGCCGCGCTGCGCCGCGCCTTCATGCGCCAGCAGCGCCACGTCGCGCGCGTCCAGCAGCAGCCCGTTGGCGCCCAGGAATGACCGCTTGGTGAGCGCCACCGCCCCCGGCGCACCGCGCAGGATCGCGTCCAGGACCGCCGCCAGCCGTGCCTCGATCGCCGCGGCCGCCACCACCTCGTGCACCAGGCCGATCCGCAGCGCCTCGGCGGCGTCGAAGCGTTCCCCGGTCAGCGCATAGCGGCGCGTCTGGCGCAGCCCGATCGCATGGACCATGTGGGTGGAAATCGGCGTCGGCGCCACGCCCACCCGCACCTCGGTGATGCCGAACTGCGCCGCCGGCGTGGCCAGCGCCACGTCCACGCAGCAGGCAATCCCGGCGCCGCCGCCGAAACACGCCCCGTGGATCACCGCGATCGTGGGCCGAGGGAACTCGTTCAGCAGCTGCATCGCGCGCGTGGTGGCGACCGAGGCCGCCTCGTTGCGCTCCGGCGCATAGCGGGTCGCCTCGGCCAGCCAGTTGATGTCCGCCCCGGCCTGGAAATGCTTCCCGGCGCCACGGATCACCAGCGCCCGCAGATCGGGATCGGCGGCCAGCTGCTCCAGCCCGGCGATCAGCGCGTCCAGCAGATCGGCGTTGTAGGCATTGCCGATCTCCGGGCGGTTGAGCGTGACGGTCGCCACGCCGGAGGCAGCGGTCTCGCACAGCACCAGCGCCATCGGTGATACCTCCAGGATGCAAAGACCCGGAGCATAGCGCCGCCCCTCCCCGCACCGCTATAAGGGGACGCCCTGTGGGAGCTCCCGATGCGTCCGCCGTTCCGCCGCCTGTTGCGCCTCGCCCTGCTCTGCGGTTTCCCCGCGCTGGCCGGCGCGGCCACGCCGCCCGCGGCGGTGGCACCCGCCGCGCCGGCCGCCGTCACGGCGCTGCCGCCGCTCAAGAACAAGCTGCACAGCTTGTCCGTCATCGCCTTCGCCGGCGGCACCAATCTGCCGCTATGGGTGGCGCAGCGGCAGGGGTTCTTCGCCAGCCAGGGCGTGCAGGTGCAGCTCAGCTATACCCCCGGCTCGGTCTATCAGATGTCGAATCTGATCGCGGGAAACTACGATATCGCCATGACCGCGCTTGATAACGTGGTCGCCTATGACGAGGGCCAGGGCGCCTGGCCGACCCCCACCAACCCCGATCTGGTCGCGGTGCTGGGCGCCGATGACTATTTCCTGTCGCTGGTCTCGCAGAAGCCGTTCCCGACCATCGCCAGCCTGCGCGGCCAGACGCTGTCGGTGGACGCGCCGACCACCGGTTTTGCCTTCGTCCTGAACGCGCTGCTGGCCAAGAACGGCGTGCCGCCCGACCAGGTGCATCTGGTGCAGAAGGGCGGCGTGTATTTCCGCTATCTGGACATGCTGAAGAACCCGAAAGACGCCGCGACGATCCAGATAACCCCGTTCGATCTGCTGTCGCAGGCGCACGGGATGCACGTACTCGCGCGGGTGCGCACCGCGCTGGGGCCGTATCAGGGGGAAGTGGCGGCGGTGCGCCAGGCCTGGGCGGTCAAGCACCGCTCCGAGGTGATCGGGTTCATCCGCGCCTATAAGCAGGCGCTGGCGTGGATGTTCCTACCCGCCAACCGCAGCGTGGACGCGGCGATCCTGATCGCGCATCTGCCATCGATGACCGCGCCCCTGGCCGAGCAGACGCTCAAAATCCTGCTTGAACCCAAGGGCGGGTTCGACCGTGACGCCGCCCCCGACCTGGCCGGGGTCAAGGCGGTGCTGGCGCTGCGCACCCACTACGCCACCCCGCATAAAGTGTTGGACAACCCGATGAAATACCTCGACCTGTCGTATCTGAACGCAGCCGCGCATTGAGCCGGAGAGGCATCATGGATTTCGGCATCGCCATCCCCAGCGCGGCAAACTCCTGGAAGATCGCCGCCCGCGCCGAAGCGTTGGGCTTCACCCATGCCTGGTTCTACGACACGCAGATGCTGTGCGCGGACCCGTTCGTGGCGATGGCGGCCACGGCGATGCACACCACGCGCATTCGCCTCGGCACCGGCGTCCTGGTGCCGTCCAACCGGATCGCGCCGGTGACCGCCGCGGCGTTCGCCTCGTTGAACGCGCTGGCGCCGGGGCGGATCGATTTCGGCGTCGGCACCGGCTTCACCGCCCGTCGCGCCATGGGCTTCGGCGCGATGACGCTGACCGCAACCGAGACCTATATCCACCAGGTCATGGGGTTGCTGGCGAATGAAACCGTGGCGTTCGCCATGGCCGGCGAGACCCATCCGATCCGCTTCCTCAATCCCGAGCTCGGGTTGATCAATACGCAGGACAAGGTGGCGCTGCATGTCTCGGCCTACGGGCCGCGGGCGCGGGCGCTGACCGCACGGCTGGGCGCCGGCTGGCTCAATTTTATCGGCGTGCCACGCTCCGGCACCACGGAGCTGGCGGAGATGCAGGCGGCCTGGAGCGCGGCGGGACGGGACGGGACGCTGCACGCCACCGCCTTCGCGCTGGGCTGCATCCTGGAACCGGGTGAGACGTTCGATTCCCCGCGCGCCCTGGCCGAGGCCGGGCCGCGCGCCGCGGTGCTGCTGCATCGCGCCGCCGACGAAGCGCTGGCCGGTCTGCCCAACAGCTCGAAAGTGCCGGACGCGGTGGCCGCCGAAGTCGCCGGCTACGTCGCGCGCGCCCGCGATTTCGCCCCCGCCGACGCGCGCTACCTGGAAAATCACCGCGGCCATCTGCTGTTCGTGAAGCCCGCGGAACGCCCCTTCGTCACCGCCGAGCTGATCCGCCAGACCACCTTCACCGGCACCGAGACGGAACTGCGCGACCGCATCGGCGATCTACGCGACGCCGGCTACACCCAGTTTGCGATCCAGGTGGTGCCGGGCCACGAGCAGGCCCTGGAAGGTTGGGGCCGCATCCGGGCCGCCTTCCTATGACCCGTTGCGGTTTCGTCGCGCTGCTGGGGGCACCGAACGCGGGCAAATCCACCTTGCTCAATCGCCTGACCGGGGCGCGGCTGTCGATTGTCACGCCGAAGGCGCAGACCACGCGCTTCCGCGTCCGCGGCGTGATGATGGCGGCCGACGCCCAGGTGATCCTGGTGGACACGCCCGGCATCTTCCGCCCGCGCCGGCGGCTGGACCGCGCCATGGTGGCCGCAGCCTGGAGCGGGGCGCGCGATGCCGACCTGGCGGTGCTGGTGGTGGACGCCCGCGCCGGCGTGACCGAGGGCGTGCGCGAGATCGCGGCCGGACTGGCCGCCGCCGGCCGGCCCGCATGGTTGTTGCTGAACAAGACCGATCTGCTGCCGCCCGCCCGCCTGCTGCCGCTGATCGCGACATTGACCGCCCTGGCCCGGTTCGCCGAGACCTTCCCGGTCAGCGCCGCGCACGGCGATGGGCTGGAGCCGTTGCGCGCGGCGCTGGCCGCGGCGATGCCCGAGGGACCGTTCCTCTATCCGCCCGACGAACTGACCGACCTGCCGGACCGGCTATATGCGGCCGAGCTGGTGCGCGAACAGGTGTTCCTGCAAACGCATGAGGAAATCCCCTATGCCACCACGGTGGAAACGGAATCCTGGCGCGATCAGCCGGATGGCTCGGCGCGGGTGGATGCCACGATCTACGTGAGCCGGCCTGGTCACAAAGCGATCCTGATCGGCGCCGGCGGCGCGCGCATCCGCGAGATCGGGGCGAAGGCGCGGGCGGCGCTGGCGCGCGAGCTTGGCCGCCCGGTGCATCTGTTCGTGAACGTGAAGGAACGCGCGGGCTGGGACGAGGAACGGGCACGGCTGCGCGCAATCGGTCTGGACGATCCTCCCTGACGGCAGGTTGTCGGCCGCGCCAACGGCGGCTAAGCCGGAGCGGAAGAGTCGTTCGGAGGTTCGCATGACGCCCAACACCACCCGCGTGTTCTACGTG
>JAKAZJ010000102.1 GCA_021826565.1 Pseudomonadota bacterium
TCTGGCCCAGCCAGCCGATCCGCGCGCGCACCGCCGCGGCTGGCAAGGACGCCAGATCCGCCCCGCCCAGCAGCACCGCGCCGGCCTCGGGCGCGGCCAGTTTCAGCGCCAGCGCGACCAGCGTGGACTTGCCCGCCCCCGATGGCCCCAGCAGCGCGACGCGCGCGCCGGCCGGGATGTCGAGGCTCAGCCCGTCGAACACCGGCGGATGATCGGCCTGCCAGTGGAACCGCACGCCGCGGAACGCCAGCGCGGTGCCGGTCGGCATCGCCACCGGCCGCGCCGGGTCGGGGACCGAAGGCGGTGCTTCGGCCGCCGCCAGCACCCGCGCCGCCGCCGCCGCGGCGTGCCCGGCCAGCGCCCCGGCGCGCGGCAAGCCGCCCGCGATCTCGAACGCCGCCACCACCAGGAACACCGCCGCCACCGCCAGCGCCGGATGCGCCGTCGCAGACAGCAGCACGATCAGCACCCCGGCCTGGGCCGCCAGCAGCGCGCCCGCCCCGGCCAGCGCGGTCCGCCCCGCCACCGCCCGTTGCGCCGCCAGCAGCGCCGCTTCGCGCGCCTGCACCGCGGCCAGCATCCGCCCCTCGGCGGCGAAGGCGCGCACCTCACGCAGCCCGGTGAATGCGTCCAGGACCGCCACCCGCAGCCCCGCCGAGGCCCGCGCCAACCGCGCGCCGGATGCGGACGTGACCCGCGCCGCCACCGCCGGCAGCGCGAACGCGGACAGCGCGAACAGCACGCCGACGCCCAGCGCCACCGCCGCGCCGACGCTCCACAGCAGCACCACCAGAACCGGCAACAGCAGGCAGGCGCCCAGCAGCGGCACCAGGATGCGGAGATAGAGCCCGTCCAGCGCTTCGATATCGCCCACCAGGCGGGACAGGATGTCGCCGGCGCGGCGGAACCCCAGGCCGCCGGCCGCGCCGCGTGCCACGCCGCGGAAGAACCACACGCGCAGATCCGCGAGCGCGCGGAACGTCGCCGCATGGGTCGTGATGCGTTCCAGATATCGCCCCACCACGCGCACCGCGCCCAGGCCGCGCAGCAGCACCGGCGCCACCAGCACGCCGGCGGCCACCGCCAGGCCCACGGTCCGCCCCGCCATCGCCATCAGCGCCACCCCGGCCGCGAGCGCGATCAGCGACATGACCGCCCCGGCCACCAGCCACGGCAGCCGCCCGCGCCACAGCGCCAGGATGCGGATCAAGGGCCTCATGCCACCACCCGCGCCGGCGGCGTCACCACCCGCCCGTCGCGCAGGTCCAGCCGCCGGCCCGGGAAGGCGTGCGCGGCGCTGGCATGGCTCGCCAGCACCACGGTCCGCCCGATCACCAGCCGGCGCAGGCTTTCCAGGATGTCGGCCTCGGTGGCCGGGTCCAGATGCGCCGTGGGTTCGTCCAGCAGCAGCAGCGGCGCGTCGCGCAGAAAGGCGCGCGCGATCGCCACGCGCTGCGCCTGGCCGCCGGACAGGCCGTATCCGCCCTCCCCGATCGGCGTGTCCAGGCCCAGCCGCAGGCGTTCCGCGAAGGCGGTGACTTTCGCCGCCCGTGCCGCCTCGGCCACTTCGGCGTCGGACGCTTCGGGGCGGGCAAAGCGGATATTCTCGGCCATCGTGCCGGCGAACAGGACCGGGCGCTGGCCGATCCAGGCCACCAGCCCGGCATGGGCGGCCGGAACCAAATCCGCGATATCGGCGCCGTTGAAGGTGATCCGGCCTTCGGTCGGGCGCACGAATCCCAGCAGCAGATCGATCACGCTGGATTTCCCGGCGCCCGACGGGCCGGCCAGGATCAGCGTCTCCCCGGCGGCGATGCGCAGGTTCAGCCGGTCCAGCGCCTTGCCGCGCGCCGGGTCCCAGACCAGGGAGACGTCCTCGAACACCACCGTGATCCCGTCGGTCTCCACCTTGCGGACCTCGCGCGCCGGCGCCGGTATTGGGGCCGGCGGCAGATCGCGCAGCGCCTCCGCCGCGCCGGTCGCGTGCAGCCGGTCCTGATAGGCCAGCGCGAAACTGCGCAGCGGGGCGAAGAACTCGGGCACCAGCAGCAGCACGAACAGCGCGGCGCGCGGATCGGTCAGGCGATGCGCCAGGATCAGCAGCCCGTAGCGTAGCGCCAGGGCCACCAGCGCCAGCGCCGCCGCCAGATCCAGAAACGCCGAGGACAGGAACGCGACCCGCAGCACCCGCATGGTGCGCGCCCGCAATTCGTCGGCTGCGGCGGCGAGCGCGGCCGCTTCCGCCTCCACCCGGCCATACAGCACGATGGTGGCGATCCCGCGCATCCGATCCAGGAATCGCGCCTGCAACCGCGCCATCGCCTGGAACTGCCGGCGCGCGGCCGCCGCCGCGCCGATCCCCGCCAGCGCCATCCCCACCGGCACCAGCAGCCCGGCGCCGACCAGCAGCAGCGCCGCGAACGGGTCCACCGCCAGCGCCGCCAGCGCGACCAGCGCCGGCCCCGCCACCGCCAGCGCGGAGGCCGGAATCCAGCGCGCGAACAGCCCGTCCAGCGCCTCCACCCGATCGACCACGATCGCGGTCAGTTCGCCCGAATGCGCCGCCCGCAGCGCCGCCGGCCCGACATGCAGCAGCCGCGCCAGAATATCGCTGCGCAGCCGCCGGCGTGACGCGGCTCCGGCGGCGAAGGCGGCGCGCTCGGCGGCCCAGCCCAGCACGGCGCGAAGCAGCGCGAACAGCGCGAAGCCGACCAGGGCCAGCACGTCGGCCCGATGCCGCGCGAGGGCGGTGGTCAGGGCCTCGGCAATACAGAACGCCTGGCCGACCGCGACCGCGACCGCGAGCAATCCCAGCAGCGTGGCCGGCCGCGCGGCGCGCGCGCCGACCCGGGTCTCGCGCCTGAGCCAGGCCTTGGCCGCTGCCTGCGGTCCGGGGCGGGCGCGGCGCGCCATTATGCCTCTGGTCCCGCGGGCGCGGGCGCAACGAAGGGGCGGCGGATGAGAAGGGACGAAGCGGACATGCGCGCCGGGTATAAAAGCCGCCCCGGTTGGGGACAGCCTTGAACGGGTTAAACTTCTGTAATCAGAAACTCCTTCGTCATCAACTGTGACATAGCTTCCCTGTGCGGTCCGGGCGCGCTAGCCTCGGCTGTTTGTTCACGGGCGCCCAAGCGCCAGCCTTTCCGGGGATTGGCTGCCATCGATGACCGCCCGCATCCTGATCGTCGATGACATCCCCGCCAACACGCGGTTGTTGGAAGCCAAGCTGGCCGCGGAATATTTCCAGGTTGCCTCCGCCCGCGACGGCGCCGAGGCGCTGGAGGTCGCCAGCCACTGGCAGCCCGACCTGATCCTGCTGGACGTGATGATGCCCGGCATGGATGGATTCGAATGCTGCCGGCGCCTGAAGGAAGATCCCGCCACGCTGCACATCCCGGTGGTGATGGTCACCGCGCTGGGGGAGGCCGCGGAACGGGTGGTGGGTCTGGATGCCGGGGCCGACGATTTCCTCAGCAAGCCGGTGGAATACGGCACGCTCATGAGCCGGGTGCGCAGCCTGATCCGCCTCAAGCGGCTGCTGGATGAATGGCGCGCGCGGGCCGAAACGGTCCGTGCCCTGGGCCTGACCACGCAACCGCTGCCGCCGCCCTCGGTCGCCGGCGCGCGCGTGCTGGTGATCGACGACTGGGATGGGGAAGCGGCCACGATCCGCGCCGCGCTGGCGGAGGAGGGCCTGGTCTCGCTTCGCGCCCGCGACGGGATCGAGGCGATGGCGTTGGCGTCGGCCAATCCGCTGGACCTGATCGTGCTCAGCCTGGGCATGACCGAGGAGGACCCGCTGGCGCTGGGCTCCGGCTTGCGCGCCGCGGATATCACGCATCACGTGCCGCAGCTTCTGATCGGCGACGTGGCGGAACGGGAGCGCCTGCATCGCGGCTTCGAACTCGGCGCCAATGACTGGCTGCTGTTGCCGCTGGACCCGCAGGAACTGCGCGCGCGGGCGCGCAACCAGATCCGTCGCAAACTCTATCAGGACCGGCTGCGCGCCGATCTGGGCGAGGCGATCGAGCTGGCGGTGACCGACCCGCTGACCGGCCTGTACAATCGCCGCTACCTGACCCGGCATCTGCACAACCTGATGGATCAGACCCCGCCGCCGCATCTGGCGCTGATGCTGATCGACGTGGATTTCTTCAAGGCGGTCAACGACGCCTATGGCCACGCCGCCGGAGACCGGGTGCTGCGCGCCGTGTCCGAGGTGCTGCGCGGCAATATCCGCGCCTTCGACACGCTTTCCCGTTACGGCGGGGAGGAGTTCGTGGTCATCATGCCGGGCGCCGGGCCGGACCAGGCGGCGGCGGCGGCGGAGCGGTTGCGGCTGGCGGTCGCGGATCTGGCGCTGGCGCCCGTGCTGGGGGCAAGCGAAGCTACCCGCCCGCTCACGGTCAGCATCGGCATCGGCGTCTCCGGCCAGGACGCCGAGACGGCCGAGGAGCTGATCGCGGTGGCGGACGGCGCGCTTTATGCGGCGAAGCGGAACGGGCGGAACCGGGTGGAACTGGCGCGCGATACGCTGGAGGCCGACCCCGCGGGCTGACCGCCGGCCCGCGCACCCGACGCCGGCCGCTACTTGATCTTCGCTTCCTTGAACACGACGTGCTGACGCACCACTGGATCATATTTCTTCAGTTCCAGCTTGGTGGTTTGCGCGCGCGCGTTCTTCTTGGTCACGTAGAAATACCCGGTATCCGCACTGGAAACGAGCTTGATCTGAACGGTGTTCGACTTGGCCATGGTCTGATCCTCGGAAGCGGCGGAACATGCGTACCGAACCCGCTTGCGTCAAGCCTGCGGCGAGACGCATGTGGGGCGGGCCGGCACGTGGATGCCCGTCTGACGCCGGCCAGGCGCCCCGTCAGGGACGGTTTCGGCCCGCGTCAGGCTGATGCGGCCGTCTAATCCCCGGTGGACAGCTCCACCGCGGCGGAGCGGCCGTTCTGCTGCTGCTCGACCTCGAACCCCAGCTTCTGCCCCTCGTTCAACGTCCGCAAACCGGCTTTCTGCACGGCGCTGATATGGACGAAGATGTCCTTGCCTCCGGTGTCCGGCGCAATGAAGCCGTACCCTTTGGTCGGATTGAACCACTTCACGGTGCCCCTGGGCATCGACGTGCTGCCTTTCTGCTTATGGAACACCGACCCAGACGGCGGCGTTCGCAGGTTTCCCCCGGCGGGCGCCCCCCATTCTGTGCGGAGCGGCTGACCCGTCAGAAGCAACGATACGCCGTGAATGCCAATTTCGCAATGCTGCCGTGCTTGGCGCGGCCAGCTATTCCAGCGGGCGCGCGATATGCGCGCGATACGCCGGCCGGGCCAGCAGCCGATCGTACCAGGCGCGCAGCCCCGGCACCTCGGGGCGATCGAACGCCATGGTGAACCAGCGATGCGCGTGCACGCCCCAGGGGATATCCGCCAGGGTCAGATGCGCGCCGGCGATGTAGGGATGCCGGGTCAGTTGCGCGCCGATCAGCCCGAACGCCTTCGCCGTATCGGCCACACCCTGGGCGATCGCGGCGGCGTCGCGCTTCTCGGGCGGCGTGCGCACCAGACCCCAGAACACCACCGACATCGGCCGGTTCAGCTGCGTCTGCTGCGCATCCATCCACTGGTCGATCCGCGCCCGATCCATCGGGTTCTGCGGCCAGAGCGGGCTGTGCGCGGCGTGGGCGTGGCACAGATAGCGGCATATCGCGTTGCTCTCCCACAGGGTGAAATCATCTTCCTGCAGGGTCGGCACCAGGCCGGTTGGGTTCATGCCGCGATAATCCGGCGTGTCGGTCTGGCCGTATTTGCCGCCGACGTCGCGCCGGTCATACGGCAGGCCCAGTTCTTCCAGAGCCCAGATGACTTTCATCACGTTGCTGGATGTATCGCGGCCCCACAGGATGCGCGCCATCGCCTTGCCCTCCCGAACATACCGGCGGGAACCTATCAGGCAGCCCGACCGCGCGCGACTCCCGGGGACCGGTCCGGCAACATGCAAAGCGGTCAGCCCGCCGCCAGGAATCCCCGCGTCTCCGCCACCGCCTCCGCCAGCCCCACCCGGCGCACCACCACTCCGGCGGGGAACGCCGAGACCAGTCGTTCCGGCGTGCGCCGGTCCAGCAACACGAACACGCCCCGGTCCGACCCGCGTCGGATCAGCCGCCCGAATGCCTGACGCAGCCGCAGCCGGGCCAGGCGGTCGTCGAACCCGCGCGGGTCCGCGCCCGACAGATGCACCCGCCGTTCCCGGTGCAGGATGTCCGGCCGCGGCCAGGGAACCTTCTCGAACACCACCAGGCGCAGCGCGTTCCCGGGCACATCGACGCCGTCGCGCATCGCGTCGGTCCCCAGCAGGCAGCTTGCTTCCTCGGTGCGGAACACATCGACCAGAGTGGCGTTGTCCATCGCGTCCACATGCTGCGCCAGCAGCGGGATGCCGGCCGCTTCCAGCGCCGGCGCGATGCGCCGCGCCACCGCGATCAGCCGCCCGATCGCCGTGAACAGCCCCAGCCCGCCCCCGCCCGCGGCCAGGAACAGCGCGCGATACGCCGCCGCCAGCGCCGCGATATCCCCGGACGCCACATCGGTCACGACGAAGGCGCGCGTTTGCGCCGCGTAATCGAACGGGCTGGCGACCGCCGCCCGCAACGCCGGGGACGGCAGATGCGGCGCGCCCACCCGCGCCTCCGCCCCCAGCCACGCGGTCTCGGGATCGCCGGCCCCGGTATCGCGCAGGGTGGCGGAGGTCACCAACACCCCCTGCGCCGGGGCCGCGAGCGTGGCGGCGAAAGGCACGGTCGGGTCCAGCCAGTGCCGGTGCAGGCCGACATCCACATCGTACCCCCCGGCTTGTCCCCCCCCGGCCTGTACGCCCCTGGGCCGCCCGCCGCCGCGCCGCTCCA
>JAKAZJ010000103.1 GCA_021826565.1 Pseudomonadota bacterium
CACAGCGGGCGGCGGCGTTCGGCTTAACCATTTTGCAACCGACGCGGGTTGACACCCTCGTTTGTGCAACCCGACCCCCGACCCGCGGAACGCTGGCGGCGCTGGTTTCCCAACCAGGCGATCCTGCGCGCGTTCGCCATCGGCCTGATCCTCGGCGCCCTGCTCGGGCTGGCTGTCGCCCTCATCCCGCTACCGGCTACCGCACGGGCCGCTGCGCAGCTGATCCTGGCAGCCGCGATGACCGCCTGGCTCGCGATGCGACTGCGGCGGCGAGACCGGCAACTGGCGCTGCTCGGCACCCATGGGCGGAATCCGATCCTGTGGCTTGACGATGCCGGCCGCATCCGCGGTGCCACCGAAGCCTGCCGCGCGTTGTTCGACATTCCCCCCGCGGTCCTGGTCGGCCAGACGCTCGCCACACTCTGCCATCCGGATGACGCGGCCGCGCTGTGCGGCCTGCTCGCGATGCGCCCGGCACCCACGGGACCGCTTGAGCCGCTGGTACGACTGCGTGGCGCCGATGGCGCCTGGCTGGCAACGGAACTGACCCTGGCGGAAGACCCCGGCGGCGGGCTGATCTGCGCGCTGCGCGATGTCTCCCGCTGGCAACAGGCCGTGGCGGCGGCGCGCGCGAGCGAACGCGACTACGCCCTGATCGCCGAACAAGCCGGAGACATGATCGTCCGGGTCCGTCCCGATCGCACCCGCGCCTATGTCTCGCCGGCCGCCAACGAGGTTTTGGGATATAGCGCGGCCGCCCTCTACGACATGGATTTCACCCAGATTGTCCATCCCGAGGACCGCGCACGTGTCGGCGCCGCCTTCGCCGCGCTGGTCCATCACGGCGGACAGACCACCTGCCGGTTCCGGATGGAGCACCGCACCCGGGGCTGGATCTGGGTGGAATCGCGCTGGACCGGGCTGGCGACAGGCCAGCCCAACCAGGAGTGCGACCAAGGGCATGATGTGGTCGCGATCGTGCGCGACATCTCGGCCCGGGTCGCGGCCGAGGAGAGCTCGGCTTATCTGGCCCGCCACGACCCATTGACCGGACTCGCCAACCGCGCCTTGTTCGCCGAGCGCACCGAAGCGGCGCTGACCCATGCGCTCATATTGGATTCCCCGCCCGATCCGCCGCTGGCCCTCCCGACAGGTGTCTGCGCGGTCTTGTGCCTGGATCTCGATCTGTTCAAATCCGTCAATGACACGCTGGGCCATGCCGCTGGCGATGCATTGTTGTGCGAAGTTGCGCGCCGGCTAAGCGCGTGCGCGCGCCAGACCGATACGGTCGCGCGTCTGGGTGGTGATGAGTTTGCGATCCTGTTGCCCGGCGCAGAACGGGTGAAGGACGCAGCGGCCCTGGCGGGACGGGTGCTGGTTGCACTGGCCGAGCCGGTGATGCTGGAGGGGCGCGCGGCAAGTATCTCGGCCAGCGTCGGGATCGCGCTCGCGCCCGAACACGGGGCCGATTACGACACGTTGCTGCGCCGCGCCGATGCAGCGCTGTATCGCGCCAAGGCCCGCGGCCGCGGGCAATGGCAACTATTCGCGCCGGCGCTGGAGCACCATCGCCGAGCCCGCGACCGCACCGTAACCGAACTGCGTCAGGCGGTGGGAAGCGGCGCGTTCGTTCTGCATTATCTGCCCACCGTGGCGCTGGATACCGGCCGCTTCACCGGGTTTGAAGCGCTGCTGCGCTGGGACCACCCGGAGCGCGGTCTGCTCCGTCCCGGCACATTCCTCCGGCTCGCCGAGGAAACCGGTCTGATTGCCCCGATCGGCGCCCTGGTGCTGCGCCAAGCCGCCGAGGACGCGGCGCGCTGGCCCTGCACGCTGCCGGTAGCGGTCAATTTCTCCGCCGCGCAACTGCGCACGCGCGGGCTGGCAACATCGGTGCTGCGGACCCTGGCCGCGGCCGGTTTGGCGCCAGAGCGTCTGGAGATCGAGATCACTGAACCAATCCTGACCGACGACGACCGCGGCGCCATGGCCGAACTGCACCGGCTGCGCGCGGCCGGAGTCCGGCTGGCGCTCGACGATTTCGGAAGCGGGCATGGAGCCTTGCGCTACCTGCGCCGCGTCCCGGTGGACCGAATCAAACTGGATCGTAGCTTCGTGCAGGACCTGAGCACAAACCGGACCACGCGCGAGATTGCTCGGGCCATGGCGAGCCTCGCGCAGGGCCTCGGGATCGTCGCCGCGGCCGAGGGCGTGGAAACCGCCGAGCAACGCGATCTGCTGCACACCGCCGGCTACGACGAGGCGCAAGGCTTCCTGTTCAGCCGTCCCGTGCCGGCCGCCGCCGTGGCCGCATTGCTCGCGCCGGCGCTGGTGGCAGCTTGACCCGCCCCTATCGCAGCCGTCGCTGCGCCGCGCCCAGCCAGATCATCGACAGCGTCACGCCGACCGCCGGCACCGCCGCCGCGGCCAGGATGTCCCGCCCCGACCAGCCGGAGGCGACCATCGCGCCGCCCAGCAGCGGTCCCAGGATGGTGCCGATGCGCCCCGCCCCGGTCGCCCAACCGGCCCCGGTGGAGCGAATCGGCGCCGGATATACCCGCCCCGACAATGCATTGATCCCGTGCTGGCAGCCGCCCACGCCGATCCCCGCGACGCCGATGATGGCGGTCAGCGCCGCATAGGGCGGATTGAACACCCCGATCGCGAACAGGCACACCGCGCCCAGCGCCAGCAGCCAGGTCAGCACGTTTTCCATGCCCATCCGATCGACGATCGGCGCGGTTCCCCAGGCACCGACGATGGTGCCCAGTGCATACATGGTGGTGGCGAAGATCGCCCATGCGGGCGGGACGCCGGTGGCATGCAGCACCACCGGAAGCCAGAGCAGGATCAGGTAATTGTTCAGCAGGTTCAGAAGGTTCATCGCCCATAGTGCCAGTGTCGAGGACCCCAGCCGGTTCTGAAACAACGCCGCGACCCGGTTGGCAGGCGGATGCTCGGTGTGGAACACGTTGGATTCCGGCAACCAGACGACCAGCGCGATCACGACCAGCAGCGGCAGCGCCCCGCCCAGGCCGAAGATCCATGGCCAGCCCAGGAACCGCACGATCTGGCTGGCCGCCAGCCCGCCGATCACGTTGCCGACCGACACGCCCGAGCTCATCATAATGACCAGCCGACCCTGGCGGTCCTCGGGTGCGTGATCGGTCGCCAGAGCGATCGCCAGCGGCACGCCGCCACCCAGGCCCAACCCGGTCAGGAAGCGCAGCCACAGCAGCGCCTGCGGCCCACCGGCGAAGGCACTGAGCAACGAAAACAGCCCGAACGTGGCGACGCAGCCGATCAGCACCGGCTTGCGCCCCACATGGTCCCCGATCGGCCCGGCGATCAGCGCGCCGAACAGCAGGCCGATATTTCCCGCTGTGAAAATCCCGGTGAACACCACCGGCTTGACGTGCCAGGCATCGATCAATGACGGCGCGGCAAAGGCGACCGAGGCGAAATCGTAGCCCTCCAGCGCGAGCACCAGGCCGCAGAGCCAGGCGACCAGCACCGGCGCGGGAATGGCGCGCGTGGGCGCGGCGATCGTTCCGTTCGGCATTTTTCCCCCTCGATGGGCCGCTTCGGGCCATCTCCGGGCATTAGGCCCCGGACCCGGGCGGAAGTCGAGCGCAAGGCGGTGGCCGTCCGTGTCCGGTTTGCCTATCTATGCCCCATGTCCGACACCCCCGCCTTTCTTGACCCCGCCCGCCCGCCGGTCCCAGATCTTGTGGTGCCGCGCGCCCTGCTGCCGTTCCACCTGCCCGGCCGGCCGGTGCGAGGGCGGCTGGTCCGCCTGGGCCCGCTGGCCGACACGCTGCTGTCGCGCCGTGTCACCCCGGACCCGATCCGTTGCCTGACGGGTCAGGCGTTGGCGCTAGCCGCAGCGCTGGCCGGCGCGCTGAAGTTCCAGGGTTCGTTCAGCCTGCAAGCCAAGGGGGACGGTCCCGTCGGCCTGTTACTGGCCGATTGCTCCGATACCGGCGCGCTGCGCGGCTACGCCGGTACCGACGCCGATCGCCTCGCCGCGCTGCTCGTCACCACGCCCAACCCCTCGGCATCGCAGCTGCTGGGACGCGGCCACCTGGCGTTCACCGTCGATCAGGGGCCGGAGCGGGAGCGCCATCAGGGGATCGTCGCGATCGAGGGCGAGACCCTGGCCGCGATGGCTGGGCATTATTTCGTCACCTCCGAGCAATTCCCCTGCGCGCTGTGGCTCGCCGCCGCCGCCACGCCGCAAGGCTGGCGTGCCGGCGCGCTGATCCTGGAGCGCATCGCCGGCGCCGGCGGCCTTGATCCCGCCCTGTCCGCCACCGCCCAGGACGCGGCCTGGCACACCGCCACCACCCTCGCCGCCACCCTGACGGATGCCGAACTGCTGGACGACGCGCTGCCGCCCGAGACCCTGCTGTGGCGCCTGTTCGGCACCGAGGGGGTGGCCGCCGACCGCGCCCGCGCATTGTCCTTCGGCTGCCGCTGTTCGCGCGCGCGCCTCGCCGGAATCCTTGAGGGCTTCGATGCCGACGATCTCGACCACATGACGGTGGACGGCGACATCGTGATGACCTGCGAGTTCTGCAATCATGATTTCCGTTTCGCGCGTGCCGACACCCAACCGCGCACCGGGCATTGACCGGTCCTGGCCGGTTCCGCATGGTGCGCGCGATTTCAGGACCGGGATAACGCCCATGACGATCCGACTTGCCCGCCGCGCAGTGTTGCTTGTGCCGTTTGCGCTGGCCGCCTGCGGTGGGGAAGAAGCCGCGCCGGTCGCGTATCCGCGGCTGGATTACAGCTATCTGCCGCAGCTGCGCCTGAACGTGGCGCGGGTGGCGATCGAGCAGCATTTCATTCCGTCGGACATCCCGCCCTCGGTCAGCCGGTACGACCCCGCTTCGCCCACCGCGGCGCTGCGCCGCATGGGGGAGGAGCGGCTGGGCGCATTCGGCTCGGCCGGCAAGGCGGTGTACGTGATCACCGACGCGGCGCTGACGCGCGAGGGCGATACGATCACCGGAACCTTCGCGGTACGACTGGAGATTTACACCTCGGCCGGGACCCGCGCCGGGTTCGCCGAGGCGTCGGTATCGCGCCAGATCGCCGGCTCGGTGCACAATCTGTCCGCGACGTTGTATCAGCTGACGCAGCAGATCATGGCGCGGATGAACGTGGAGTTCGAATACCAGGTCCGCCGTGCGTTGGGGACCTGGCTGTTGGCTCCCGGAGCGGCGGCGCAACCGGTGACGGCCGCACCGATCTCGGGCGCACCTGTCCCCCCGGCGTCCGGCCTTGGATCAGGGGCGACGGGGTCAGTTCCGACTGGGTCAGCTCCCACTGGGTCAGCGGCACTGGCGCCGATTCCGCTGGTTCCGGTGGCCCCGCCGGTCCTCCCCCCCGGCGCGCACTGAACCGCTGCCGCCGCTCCCCGTGCGAAAGTGGCGCCACGGCGTCGCGGATGCGGCTTGACCACCCCGGCAGGCGCGGCCACTTACGGTCCGTATGACCCGCACCGAGATCGATCACCGCCACCCTGAGAAAGCGCATCGGCCCGACCAGCCGATTCAGCGCAAGCCCGCATGGATCCGCGTCAAAGCGCCGACCCACCCGGTGTATCACGAGACCCGCGCGCTGCTGCGCGCGCACCGCCTGTCCACGGTGTGCGAGGAAGCCGCCTGCCCGAACGTGGGCGAGTGCTGGAGCCGCCGCCATGCCACCATGATGATCCTGGGTGAGGTCTGCACCCGTGCCTGCGCGTTCTGCAACGTCGCCACCGGAATTCCCGGTGCGGTCGATGCCGACGAACCGGCCCGCGTCGGTGCCGCGGTGGCGAAGCTGGGGCTGGCGCATGTGGTCATCACCTCGGTCGATCGTGATGACCTGGCGGATGGCGGCGCCACGCATTTCGCCGCCGTGATCGGCGCGATCCGCGCGGCGGCGCCGGCGACCACGATCGAGGTTCTGACGCCGGATTTCCTGCGCAAGCCGGGAGCGGCGGAGCGGGTGGCAGCCGCGCGCCCGGACGTGTTCAACCATAATCTGGAGACGGTCCCCCGGCTTTATCCCGCGATCCGTCCCGGCGCGCGCTACTACCAGTCGCTACGCCTGCTGGACCGGATGAAGACGCTGACGCCCGGCGTGTTCACCAAATCCGGGCTGATGGTGGGGCTGGGGGAATCGCGCGCCGAAATCCTGCAGGTGATGGACGATTTGCGCGTCGCCGACGTGGATTTCCTGACCATCGGCCAGTATCTGCAACCCACCGTGAAACACGCCGGCGTCGATCGCTTTGTCACGCCGGAGGAGTTCACCGAATACGCCGCGCTGGCCCGCGCGCGCGGGTTCCGGATGGTCGCGGCCTCACCGCTTACGCGCAGCTCGTACCACGCCGACGCCGATTTCGCCGCGCTGCGCGCGTGCGCCTGACAGCGGATGCCCACGCACGCCGAACGCCAGGTTCTGCCATACAGCCCGGAACAACTATTCGACCTGGTGGCCGATGTCGCCCGTTACCCCGAGTTCCTGCCGTGGTGCGTCGGCGCGCGCATCCGCTCCCGCACGCCGGAGCTGATTCTGGCCGACCTGACCATCGGCTTCGGCCCGTTCCGCGAGCGCTTCACCAGCCGCGTTGGCCTGGAGCGGCCGGCGCGGGTCAAGGTGGCGTACGAAAACGGCCCGTTCCGCTACCTCAACAATCAATGGGTGTTCGCCGCCGTCCCGGGCGGCACCGAGGTGGATTTCTTCGTCGATTTCGAATTTCGTTCCCGCATCCTGCAAGTTGCGATCGGCGCCGTGTTCAACGAGGCGGTGCGCCGCATGGTGGCAGCGTTCCGCCGCCGCGCCGCGCAGATCTACGGGCCGCCACCGCGCGTGCCCGCGCCGGCCG
>JAKAZJ010000104.1 GCA_021826565.1 Pseudomonadota bacterium
GCCCGCGACGGTGGTGGACGTCACCACGGCGCTGCCACCATTGTCGATTGCCGCGCCCACCGCGGCGCCGCCGGAGACGAGCAGGAAGCCCCCGGCCGAGACGGTGGTGGCCGACGCCTCGCCGCCCCTCAGGACAACCTGACTGCCGAAGGCATTGAAGCTCGGGTTGCCCGCAACGGTGGCACTCACGGAACGCCCGCCGGCGAAGACGTCCTCGGTGCCGCCGCTCACATTGGTGAAGCTGGCGGTGCCACTGGCCGGTCCGCCGGCCTGCACGTTCTGCACCCCACCGCTGAACACGGTGGTGGCGATCGCGGTCCCCCCCGACACCACGGCCGAGCCGCCGCTACCGACCGAAGCGCTGGAAGCCTGACCGCCGGAATAGACATACAGGAATCCGCCGGTATCGACGGTGGTCTGGACCGCGATACCGCCGGCGGCGACGGCTTCGACGCCGGTGTTGCTGACGGTGGTGAACGAGGTGGCGCCGGTGACCTGGGTGTTCTGCGCATCCGGCCCGGAGGCGACCGACAGATTGCCGCCGGCCAGCACGGTGACGCTGGTGGCGGTGCCACCCGAGACCGCCGCACTGCCGCCGGAGTCGACCGTGACGTTGCTGATGGCGCCGCCGGAATACGCATAGGCGAAGCCGCCATTATCGACGATCAAGCCGTCGACGGTGCCGTAGACGGACAGAGCCTCCGCGGCGACGACCGTGAGATTGGTCGAGATGACGCCGGAGGAGACGGTGGAGGTGCTCATGTCCGCAATCCTTTGGCGTTGGCCGGGGTGTGCGCGCGCGGACTCGCCGCGCCCTCCGTCGGTCCCGGATGACGCCGCCCGGGCACGACAGTTCGTTGCCGCGGAATCGATTTCCTTGCCACCGGATACGCGACTTCGCCGCCGCGAGTCACCAACAATATCGCCGCCCGCGGATGCGCCAGCGCGCCAGGACCGACCCCCCGCGCCGGCGGGATCGGTGCGGCCACGCCGATCCGCGGCGCCCCGATCGCGGTGCTGGAACGACGGCCGGAGAAGCCGCCGCTCATCGCCGTTCCTTCCGTACAGGAGCAGTCTGCCGCGCCTCGGGCGGGGCCGTGGCCCCGGGCCCGATCAACCCGGGAATCCGCCGCAACGCCGCAATCACCTGCTGACCGGTGATCAGCCGCGAGCATTCGAACTGGCGCGGCGTTCCCGCGTGCCGCGGGCACCACAGGAAATCCTTGTGGTCGAACCGGTGGCGCGGATCGTTCCAGCAACTGTTGCAGGCGTGCCAGTTGATGACCCGGTACGGAGTATGGAACTCGTTGGTCGGATGGGTGAAGCCGCTCACCAGCACCACCGGCGTCCCGGCCGCCCAGGCGAGCCATGACAGGCCGGAGGACAACCCCACGAACGCCGCCGCGTGGCGCAGCCAGCGCGCGCGTTCGGCCAGCGGGCGCTCGCCGGTCTGATCCTCCACCCCGTGCGGGATGTGGTTCCAGACGATACCGGAGCCATGGACCGGCTGCTTGTCGATGCAGATCACCCGATAGCCGGCGTCGATCAGGAATCGCACCACGTCCCGCCAGCCGGAGGGATTGGTCCAGTTCTTCGATTGGGTGGAGCTTTGCGCGGCGATGCAGATATAAGGTTCGGCGATCGGGCGGGTCGCGTCGGGCAGCGACAGGCGCGGCGCTTCCTCGGCCGGATCGACACCCAGGATATACCCCGCGGTGCGGTGCAGGCCGACAAGGCGGAAATCGGTCGGCTGGAAGATGCAGTCGACGTCATCGAAGAACAGGCCCAGGCAATAGGTGGCGTAGGCGCGTTCCGCCAGCGTCTCGGCTTTCAGCTCGGCGTGGGTAACAAAGCGGATGTCGGGGTAGGTATCGCGCAGAATCGGGATGATAAGCTCCGACATCGCGCAGGTCAGCCGGCAGCCATGCGCCGCGCCGAAGCGGGCCGCATAGGGGAACCAGGCCAGGATGTCGCCCAGGGTGCCGATCGGGAACTGGATCAGCACCTCCTGCCCGCGCGCGTCGTAGTCGTGGGTGAATGCCTCGGTCACCGCGCCGTCGGGCGCGATGTCCCACACCTCGACGCCGAAGCGGACGTACCAGCGCTTGGCGGAATTGACGAAGGCGCCTTGGTTCTCGCTTTGGAACAGGATGTTGCCGGTATCCAGATCGCGCAGGCGGACCCGCCAGCGTCCCTCGGTCCGGGGCGGCAGGATGACGCGGGCGCCGAGGTTGAAATCGAATCGGATCCCGCGCGCGGCTTGCTGGGTGGGTTCCGGTGCAGGCGGCGGATAGGGGCGGGCCGCCTCGGCGTCCGGGTCGGCGGGGACCGCGCTGGAGGTTTGCGTCGGAAGCCTATCCATTCCCGCTCACGTCCCCAGATAACATGCGTCATAAATATTCTGCGATAAGGTCACCTAACATACGCCCTTCGGCGTGGTAAGCGGAATCCGCCTCGTGCCCATAGCTGTGCGGCATGACCCCCCCGAAACAGCGCGAAACCCCGGCGAGGCGGGCCGGTGACGCGGACTCTGCCTTCCTTCGTTGCAGATCGCGCGGCCAGGCGGGGACACCACGCCGCGGCCGCAGCGCAACACGCCGGACATTTCAGGGAATGGCGGGGCTGGCATGGACGGGCGGGACAGCACCCCCTCCCTTACGAAACCACAGCCGCTATCCGCTCACGCGAAGGCCGGGCGGGGCGCCTGACCGGGGATTGGGACCGGGAGCGGCCCAGGGACCGGGGCCGCGATTGGTGTGGCCGGGCGGTTCTGGCGCAGCGTCGCCGCCCCGTCCGCCACCACGCGCCACACCGCGGCGGCCAACGCCTTGCGGTCGGGATAGAGGCTCGGGTCGATCGGGGCGTGCAGCAGCACACTCGCCCGCATCCCCCGGTGACGGCCGAGCCGCCAGTAATGTCCGGCCAGGTCCATATCGCCATACCAGGAAAACAGCGGCCGCGTCGCCCGCCCGGTGGGCAGCCCGGCCAGCCGGTCATAGACGATCGAGACCGGTTGCAGCAGCGGCGGCTGCTCCCCCTCGGCCACCGCGAAGAAGGCGCTGCGGAACGCCATCACCCGCGAACCGTCCGAGGTAGTGCCTTCGGGGAACAGCACCAGATTATCGCCCGCTTGCAGACGCGCGCGCATGGCGTCGCGTTCGCGCGCCGTCGCGCCACGCCGGCGCGAGACGAACTCGGTCCGCCCCAGCCGCGCCACCCGGTTGACCACCGGCCAGGCCGCCACCTCGGACTTGGCCACGAAGCAGCCGGACAGTTCCGCGCCCAGCACCGGAATATCCAGCCAGGACGAGTGATTGGAAACGAACACCACGCCGCGTCCCGGGGCCGCGGCACGCACCCCGATCACCCGCACGCCCAGCCCCAGCAACCGACACACCCCGGCCCAGTAGACCCGCGGAAACCCGGCCTTCGCTTGCCCCGGCAGCACCAGCAGCACGGCTTGGACCGCCATCGCCGGCACCGTCCAGAGCAGCACCGCGACCGCGCGCAGGATCGCGCGCGCCGAGCCGAGCAGCACGCGCTGATGACGCTTGCGGAACAGCCAGTCGCCGGTGGCCGGATCCATTCCGCCTCCCGGCGGGATCATGGGGCCTTCGGCGCGGCGCAGACGGCGGGGCGCTTGATCCATGACCAGGACGTAATCCCCCGCCCGCGACAGGACAATGGCACCGACGTGATGTTGCGAAGACATCCCGCGCTCACGGCGGCGATACGCCGGCGCCGGGTATGATACAGGTGGCGCGATGACGCCGCCCCTCCTCCGCCGCGCCGCTGGGCTCGCGCTACTGGTCCTGGCTGCCGCGGCACCGCATCCCTACACGCTCAGCCTGGACACGCGCAGCCTGGGCAAAGCGGCCGACCCGGGTCTGGCCGCGGCCCTGACCGCCAGTTCGGAACTGCGCGCGCTGCGCGTGTCGGCCCCGGTCGGGCCGTTCGCCCTGGTGGCCCGCGCGCGCGCCGACCAGGCGCGATTCCGCGCCGCGCTGGACGCATTCGGCTACTACCAGGGCCAGGTGGCGATCGGTATCGACGGGATCGCGCTCGACTCCCCGGACTTGATCGCCCGGCTGGACGCCGCCCCCGGCCCCGCGCGCGTGACCGTCGGCTTCGTCCCCGGACCGCTGTTCCATCTGGGCCATGTCGTGCTGTCCGGGCCGGTGCCCGCCACCGCGCGCGCCGCGCTGGACCTGCCGCAAGGCGCCCCGGCCCGGGCCGCTTCGGTGCTGGCCGCCGAGGACCGGCTGCACGCGGCCCTGCTGGCGGCGGGCTACGCGCTGGCCCAGGTGCGCCTGGACCAGGCGATCCTGCACCGAAACACGCACCGGATGGACGTGACCTTCGCGGTCGCCCCCGGGCCGCGGGTGCGAATCGGGGCGATCGGATTCACCGGGCTGCGCGGCCTTTCGCCCGCGTTCCTGCGCCGGCGGCTGGCGCCGTATCAGGGCCGCCGCCTGACCCCGACGACGCTGGCGCAGGCCCGGGACTCGCTGCTGGATCTGCCGATCCTGTCCTATGCCCGTGCCATGCCCGCCACCACCACCGCCGCAGATGGCTCGCTGCCGGTCACCTTCGCCCTTGGGGAACGGCCGCGGCATAGTCTGGACGCCGGGGTCGCCTATTCCACCGATATCGGACTGGGACTGACCGCGGGCTGGCACGACCGCAACCTGTTCGGCAGGGCACGCCAGCTGGACCTGACCGGCGCGTTCCAGGCCGGAGGGAACGCGATGATCCAGCCGGGCTACCGGGCCGACGCGCGCTACCGCGCGCCCGATTGGGGCCGGCTGGGCCAGACCCTGGAGCTGGACCTGGGCGCGGTGCACCAGGCCCTGATCCCCTATACCCAGACCGCCATCACCGAAGCCGCGCGGCTCAATCGCCGCCTGGCGCCGCACTGGACACTGAGCCTGGGCGTGGCCGGGGAGCAGGAGACGATCCTTCAGGAGGGTGTCTCGCGCCCCTATTACCTGCTGCGGTTGCCGATCTGGCTGCGCTACGACAGTGCGAACAGCCGGCTGGACCCGACGCACGGGGCGCGGGCGGCCCTGCTGCTGGCGCCCACGCAGTCGCTGCTGGGACATACTTCGGTGCTGATCGCCGAAATCTCGGGGTCGACCTATCTGGATCTGGAGGGCGCGGGACGCGGCGTGCTGGCGCTGCGTGGCCTGGCCGGGGACGTGGTGGGCGCCCGGTCGTCCTTCGCCCTGCCGCCGGATCAGCGATTCTATGCGGGCGGCTCGGGGACGGTGCGGGGTTATCGGTTCCAGTCGCTGGGGCCGCAATTCGCCGACGGCACGCCGGTCGGCGGGACCGAGATCGCGACCGCGGGGGCGGAGTTCCGCCAACGGATCGGGCGGGACTGGGGGTTTTCGGTGTTCACCGACGCGGGCGCGGTGACTGCCGGCGGCGCACCGCGCTTCGGCGTGGGCGTGGGCGTGGGCGCCGCCTATTACACCGCGATCGGGCCGATCCGGGTGCAGGTGGCGGTGCCGGCGGTGCGAATGCCGAATAGCGGGGCGTTCGAACTGTATATCGGCCTGGGCCAGGCGTTCTGAGGCGCTACGCCGACAGATCCAGCAGCGACCCGCGCGGCAGCACCTGGCCGGACGCCGGTGGCGCCGTGGCCTTGAACGGCGCGAGCGGGGAAGACCCGGCGCTGCCGCCTGCCGCGCGCGGCGGCGCGAGCAGCGGCGGGCCGGCGGCACCGATGCCGGGGACGGAGGAGAAAGCCGCGAGCGAGATCGGAGCGATCATGCGGGAAGATTAGGCGGAACACCCTAACGATTGGCTAACGCTGATCGCCGTTCCAGCAAGATCGGGCCGCGTGCGCCCGGCCCGGAAACAGCGAAATCCGACCCCCAAACCGTGGCTTTCGGCGGTTGTAGCGGCGTGAACGGGGCGGCGGGCAAGGATTCGGTCGGGTTACAGGGCCCTGCCGCCAGCCAACCCGGCGCACCCCGCCCCGTGCTCCAAGGGCCGGAAGGGCTGGCCCTTGGAGCAGCCGGTATCAGCGGAAATTGAAGAACAACCCGATTCCGGGTGCCGGCGGTGGCGGCGCGTACACAACGGGCGGCGGCGGCGGGCCATATCCCCAAACCGGGGGCGGTGGACCGGGTGGCGGGGGAGCATAATAGCCCGGCCGACCCCAGGGACGGCCGTTCCAGCGACCACGATGCCAATGGCCGTACTGCCCGTGATCCTGACGCCCGCCGGGACCTGGACGTCCGTGCCACCGCCCCGGGCCGCCCGGGGGGCCGCCGGGTGGACCACCGTCAGGGCCGGGGCCCGGGTGCCATCCCTGCGCCCGCGCCGCGCCGAGCGGGGCCAAAAGGCCCAACCCCAGCGCAAACGCGCACAGCGTACGCGCGCGGTTCACTTCGGCCCCCGTCCCGCGGCCCGCGCCCGATCCTGGAACAAATCGTCCGCGGTGCGCCGCTGCGCGGGGCTCAAGACGGCGTAAAGCCGGCGAAACGCCGGCACCAGACGATCCAGCGCGGCCACGTGGTCGCGCGCGAAGGCGCGGTAGGATTCCAGAACTTGTACCGCGTTCATATGCGCGACCTCGGCCGAACGCTGCCGATAGACCTGCTGCATGGCGGTGGCGTTGGCGCGCATCACCGCCGCGAGCGCGTCCCATTGCGGCCGCTCGGCCGAGGTGATCGCAAGTTGCGCCCGCAGATGCGTGAGACGCGCGTCCACCTGCGCGGCCGAGTTCGGCGGCGCATGATGCGCGGCCGGTTGCGCCAGGGCCGGCGCCGCGACGAGCGCGGCGGCGAAGACCAGCGCCGAAGCCAAGGCGGGCAAGCGTAGGCGATCCATCCTGTTCCTCCGTGTCTGGGGCTC
>JAKAZJ010000105.1 GCA_021826565.1 Pseudomonadota bacterium
TTCGCCACCACGATGGGCCGGCAGCCGATCTTCATCGCCCGCAATCGCGCCGGCCAACTGAACGCCTTCATCAATGCGTGCAGCCATCGCGGCGCCATGCTGTGCCGGCACAAGCGCGACAACAAAGCCACCTATACCTGCCCGTTCCACGGCTGGACCTTCAACAACTCGGGCAAGCTGCTCAAGGTGAAGGACCCCGAAGGCGCCGGCTACCCCGATGGTTTCAACACCGGTGGCTCGCACGATCTGACGCGGGTGCCACGCTTCGAATCCTATCGTGGCTTCCTGTTCGGCAGCCTCAATCCCGATGTCGCGCCGCTACGCGAGCATCTGGGTGAGGCGGCGAAGATCATCGATCTGATCGTGGATCAGTCGCCCCAGGGTCTTGAGGTGCTGCGCGGCAGTTCCACCTATGTCTATGACGGCAACTGGAAATTGCAGACCGAGAACGGCGCCGACGGCTATCACGTCACGGCCGTCCATTGGAACTATGCCGCCACCACCGGGCGCAGGAAGGAAGCCGCCCAGCCCGACACCATCCGCGCCATGTCGGCCGGCGGCTGGGCCAAGCAGGGCGGCGGCTTCTACTCGTTCGAGAACGGCCATCTGCTGCTCTGGACCAACTGGGCCAACCCCGAGGATCGGCCGAACTGGGAACGGCGCGACTCGCTCGCAGCTGAATTCGGCCAGGCGCGCGCCGACTGGATGGTGCAGCGCTCGCGCAACCTGTGTCTGTATCCCAACGTCTATCTGATGGATCAGTTTTCCTCGCAGATCCGCACCTATCGCCCGCTGGCGGTCGATAAGACCGAGGTGACGATCTACTGCATCGCCCCCAAGGGCGAGGCGCCGGAGGCCCGGACGCGCCGCATCCGTCAGTACGAGGATTTCTTCAACGCCTCTGGCATGGCGACGCCCGACGACCTGGAGGAGTTCCGCGCCTGCCAGATGTCCTATCTCGGCACGGCGGCGCGCTGGAATGACATGAGCCGCGGCGCCCAGCATTGGATCGAAGGGCCGGATGAGGCCGCCGCCGCGATCGGCCTGGCCCCCCTGCTCAGCGGCAAGCGCACCGAGGACGAGGGGCTGTTCGTGGCGCAGCACCGCTACTGGCACGAAACGATGGCGCGCGCGCTGGCGCGGGAGACGGTGTGATGACGCTCTCGATCGAAGACGCCCGGCAGTTCCTGTACCGTGAGGCGCGGCTGCTCGACGACCGGCAATGGCAGGAATGGCTTGCGCTGTATCGGGAGGATGCCGAGTTCTGGATGCCGTCCTGGGACGACGACGACCGGCTGATCGAGGATCCGCAAAGCGAGATCTCGCTGATCTGGTACGGCAACCGCGGCGGGCTCGAAGACCGGGTGTTCCGTATCGGCACCGAGCGCTCCTCGGCCACCTCGCTGCCCGAGCCACGCACCTCGCACAACATCACCAATGTGGAGATCACCCACCAGGAACCAGGGCGCTGCGAGCTGCGCTGCAACTGGGTGACCTATAGCTACCGTTACAAGATCGTCGATACCTATTTCGGCTCCTCGTTCTATGAGCTGGACACCAGCGGGCCGCAGCCGCGCATCGCGCGCAAGAAGGTGGTGCTGAAGAACGACTACATCCACCACGTCGTCGATATCTACCACCTCTGATGCGGGAGCAGACGATGACCCACCGGATCGCGCTCAATTTCGAGGACGACGTCACCCGCTTCATCACCGCGCGCGACGGCGAGACCATCGCCGACGCGGCCTATCGGGAGCGGATCAACATCCCGCTCGACTGCCGCGATGGCGCCTGCGGGACCTGCCGCTGCCACGTGGAATCCGGTGGTTACGATCCGGGTTCCTATATCGAGGACGCGCTCACCGCCGAGGAAGCCGCGCAGGGCTTCGCGCTCGCCTGCCAGGCGCGGCCGACCGCCGACATGGTGGTGTCGATCGCTGCGTCCTCGGATGTCTGCAAGACCGCCGCGCACAGCGTGGCGGCGCGCCTCGCCGCGGTGGAGCGGCTCTCGCCCACCGCCATCGCCTTCACCGTAGAGGCCGAGGCACCGCTCCCGTTCCTGCCCGGCCAGTATGCGAACGTGACGGTGCCGGGCACCGACCAGCGCCGGTCCTACTCGTTCAGCTCCACCCCCGGGAGCGCGCGTTTTTCGTTCCTGGTGCGCGATATCCCGCGCGGGGTGATGAGCGGCTGGCTGCGCGACCAGGCCGTCCCCGGCGCGGCAATGAGCCTCGCGGGCCCGGCCGGCAGCTTCTATCTGCGCCCGCTCGCACGCCCGGTGGTGATGCTCGCCGGCGGCACCGGCCTCGCGCCCTTCCTGTCGATGCTGGGTCAGCTCGCTGAGTCCGGCGCGATGCAGCCGGTGCACCTTGTCTATGGCGTCACCCACGATGCCGACCTGGTGGAACTGGCGGCGCTGGAGGCATTCGCCGCGCGGCTGCGGGGCTTCACCTTCACCACCTGCGTTGCCGATCCCGCCGGGGCCCATCCGCGCAAGGGCTATGTCACCGACCACCTGGCGCCGGCGGCGCTGCATGGCGGGGATGTCGATGTCTATCTCTGCGGCCCGCCGGCGATGGTGGAAGCGGTGCGCCTCTGGCTCGCTGCCCAGGGGATCGTGCCGGCGCATTTCTACTTCGAAAAGTTCTCGCCGAGCGGCGCTGTTACCGCGATCGGCGCAACCCATCGCGTGGGAGCGTGACATGACGCCCTCGTTCCATCCCGGCCGCTTCGCCGGCAAGATCGTGGTGGTGACAGGCGCGGCGCAGGGTATCGGCCGCGCGGTGGCGCTACGGCTGGCGCGCGAGGGCGCGGCGCTGGCGCTGGTGGACCGCGCGGCGCTGATCGAGGAAGCGCGCGCAGAGGCCGAAACGCCGGGCGCGGCAGCGATCGCCGTGATCGCTGATCTCGAGACCTTCGCCGGCGCGCAAGCCGCGATGGCGGCGGCGCTGGACCGTTTCGGCCGCATCGATGTGCTTATCAACAATGTCGGCGGCACGATCTGGGCCAAGCCCTATCACGCCTATGCCGAGGCGGAGATCGAGGCGGAACTCCGCCGTTCGCTGTTTCCCACCCTCTGGTGCTGCCGCGCCGTGCTGCCGGCGATGCTCGCGGCGGAGCGGGGCGTGATCGTCAATGTGTCCTCGGTCGCCACGCGCGGGGTGAATCGCGTGCCCTACGGCGCCGCCAAGGGGGGCGTGAACGCGCTCACCGCGTGTCTGGCGATGGAATACGCCACCCACGGCATCCGCGTGGTCGCGGCGGCCCCCGGCGGCACCGCGGCGCCGCCGCGGCGCATCCCGCGCAACGCCGCCGCGCCGAACGAGCAGGAGCGGCGCTGGTACCAGGAGATCGTCGATCAGACCACCGCATCGTCGCTGATGCACCGCTACGGCACCACCGAGGAGCAGGCCGCCGCGATCCTGTTCCTGGCCTCCGACGAGGCCTCGTACGTCACCGGCGTGACCCTGCCCGTTGCCGGTGGCGATCTCGGCTGAACCTGTCCCTCAACCCGGAGAAATACCATGCTGACCGATACCAAACCCGTCCAGACGCTGCTCGACAAGGTTGCCGGCGATAGCCCCAAGGGCGATGCGCGCTTCCGGGCGATCGTCCGTCGCGCCACCGAGAGCCTGTTCCGCCTGATCGAGGAGTTCGACATCCAGCCCGACGAGTTCTGGTCGGCGATGGGCTATCTCACCCGGCTTGGCCAATCGGGCGAGGTCGGGTTGCTGGTTCCGGGCCTCGGGCTCGAAACCTTCCTCGATCTGCGCATGGACGCGGCCGAGGCGGCCTCCGGCATCGCAGGCGGCACGCCGCGCACCATCGAAGGCCCGCTCTATGTCGCCGGCGCGCCGCAATCGCACGGCGAGGCGCGGCTCGATGACGGCACCGAGCAGGGCGAAGTGCTGTTCATGGAGGGCCAGGTGCGCGACGTGACCGGCAAGCCGGTGGCCGGCGCCGTTGTCGATGTCTGGCACGCCAACACGCTGGGCGGTTATTCCTTCTTCGATCCGTCGCAGGCGAAATACAATTTGCGCCGCCGGATCGAGACCGACGCCGAGGGGCGCTACCGGCTCCGTACCCTGTTGCCTTCCGGTTATGCCTGCCCGCCGGGCGGCCCGACCCAGCAGTTGCTGGACCTGCTCGGCCGGCACGGCCACCGCCCGGCGCATATCCATTTCTTCGTCGCCGCGCCCGGCTATCGCAAGCTGACGACGCAGATCAACATCGACGGCGACGAGTATCTGCACGACGATTTCGCCTTCGCCACCCGCGATGGGCTGATCCCCGAGGTGCGACGCAACGCCGATCCGGCCGCCATCCACACCCGCGGCTTGAACGCGCCGTTCGCGGAGATCGGCTTCGATTTCGTGCTGCATGCCGAGACCCGGTCCGCGCCCAGCACGGTGGTGACCCGCGCCCACGCGGAAGCCGCCTGACATCCCCGGCCCGGCCGCCACGCGCGGCCGGGCGCCCCCTTTTCGGACGCGCATCATGCCCGATTCCCATACCGACCTGGCGACCACGGTTGCCCGCGACACCGCGATCGCGGCGATCGAGGCCACCATCGTCGATGTGCCGACGGTGCGGCGGCACAAGCTGTCTTCGCTGTCGGTCACCGCGCAGAGCTACGTCATCGTTACCGTCCGGCTGGCCAATGGCGCCGCCGGTGTCGGCGAGGCCGCCACCCTCGGTGGGCCGCGCTGGAGCGAGGAGAGCGTCGAATCGATCAAGGCGACGATCGACGCCCATCTGGCGCCGGCGTTGATCGGCGCCGACGCGGCGCGATTCGAAGCCGCGCGGCTGCGCATGGATGCGGCGGCAAAGCGCAACAACGCCGCCAAGGCGGCGATCGACTCCGCGCTTTATGATGCGGTCGGCCACACTCTCGGCGTGCCGGCCGCGCAGCTGCTGGGGGGCGTGGTGCGCGATCGGATCAAGGTGTTCTGGACCCTCGCCTCCGGCGATCCCGGCCAGGAGATCGAGGAGGCAGAGGCCAAGCTCGCCGCCCGCGAGCACGATCATTTCAAGGTGAAGATCGGCGCGCAACCGGCCGAGGCCGATCTGGTGCGGTTGCGCCGACTGGCCGTCGCGCTCGCGGATCGCGCCACCCTGATCGTGGACGCCAACCAGGCCTGGGACGAGCCGACCGCGCTTGCCGCGTTGCCGGAACTTGCCGAGCTGGGTATCCGGCTGGTCGAGCAGCCTTTGCCGGCATGGAACATTGCCGGCATGGCACGGTTGCGGGCGCGCGCTGTGGTGCCGCTGATGGCCGATGAAAGCGTCTTCTCGCCGCACGAAATGCTGGACGTCGCCCGCGCCGGCGCCGCCGATGTTGTTTCGCTCAAGCTGGTCAAGCATGGCGGGATGCAGGGGCTGCGCGGCGTCGCGGCGGTGGCCGAGGCGGCCGGCATCGGCCTCTATGGCGGTTGCCTGTTGGAAAGCTCGATCGGCGCGGCGGCGCATCTGGCGGTGTTCGCTTCGTTGCCCCGCCTCGACTGGGGCTGCGAACATTTCGGCCCACGGATCCTGACCGAGGATCTGGCAGTCACGCCGCTGCGCTTCGCCGATTTCCACATTCATCTGCCGACGGGACCGGGGCTCGGCGTCACGCTGGACCCGGCCAAACTGCACCGCTTCGCCCGCAGCTAAGGAGACAGACGATGCTCTATCACGTCCGCATGGACGTCCATCCGCCGCGCGATCTCGATCCGGCGGCGTTCGAGGCGCTGAAGGCGGCCGAGAGGGCACGCGCGCAGGAATTGCAGCGTGCCGGCACCTGGTTGCATTTGTGGCGGATCGCTGGTGAATATGCCAATATCAGCATCTTCGATGTGGCCGATCATGACGCGCTGCACGCGATCCTGTCCGGCCTGCCGCTGTTTCCGTTCATGTCGGTGGCGGTCACGCCGCTCGCCCGCCACCCCTCGGCGATTTGATCGCGAGTCCTGGTCATACTTTGTCATAGAATAATTGCCCGATTCGGAGCGCGTCTGTCACGGATGGACAGTCGCACGCGTGGAGGCGGGTTGCGGGTCTCGCATTCCGTGCCGGCGGCAACGCTCAGATTCGGCTTGGAAAGCGCGATCTCAGGGCTGATCGAAGCAAAAATGACCGCACAGTGTCGCGCGACCATCAACGTGAGAATCCCGCGTCAATCAGGATGAGAATGCGGCCGGGAACAGAACGTGTCTCGCCTCGGCGCCGCCGGCCGCCGATATTCCGGGCGCGAAGCAGACGGACGCTGGATCGATGAGGTTCCGGCGTTTCCCGACATGCTGGTCTATGGCGCGACCGCCGCCCAGGCCCGCACCGAAGCGACCGTGCGCGCGGGCGGGGACGGTCCTGCGGGCACCTAACCGGCTCGGCTGGTCGCTCAAGCGACAGACCGGCTCGCACCGCAAGTTCTCCCGGCGGGGGTGGTCCGATTACGTCTTCGCTCGCCCGGTATCTCTTTGATTTGATTGGTGGGCGCAGTAGGACTCGAACCTACGGCCCGCTGATTAAGAGTCAGCTGCTCTACCAACTGAGCTATGCGCCCCCAGGCCCGACGAACCGCCGACGCGCGCCCTATACCAAGCCCAGCCCCCCCGCGAAACCCCCCAGTTCCTCGTTGACCCCACACCCCGAACCGCGCCACTTTCCCCCATGCCCGAATTCATCCGCGCCATCCCCGACGGCGACACCCGCGAACGCCTGATCTGCCCGGATTGCGGCCACATCGCCTATGACAACCCGAAAATCGTCGCCGGCGCCGTGGTGGTCCAGGACAATCGCATCCTGCTCTGCCGCCGCGCGATCGAGCCGCGTCGCGGATTCTGGACCCTCCCCGCCGGCTAC
>JAKAZJ010000106.1 GCA_021826565.1 Pseudomonadota bacterium
CGCGGGAGGCCTGTTACGCGGCGCTCGGCGCGGTCCATGCCGCATTCTCGGTGATCGCCGGACGGTTCAAGGATTACATCTCGACCCCGAAATCGAACGGCTACCAGTCGATCCATACCGGCGTGACCTTGCGCCAGCCGCGCAACCAGAAGATCGAAATCCAGATCCGTACCCGCGAGATGCACGAGCAGGCCGAGGCGGGGGTGGCGGCGCATTGGCTGTACAAGCAGATCGACGCCTCGCCGCAGGAACTCCAGCAGCTGCGCTGGGTGCAGGACCTGCTGGAAATCCTTGAGAACTCGTCGGCGCCGGACGAGTTCCTGGAGAACACCAAGTTCGAGCTGTACGCCGACCAGGTGTTCTGCTTCACCCCCAAGGGCACGCTGATCCCGCTGCCACGCGGCGCGACGCCGGTGGATTTCGCCTATGCCGTGCATTCCCAGGTGGGCGATGCATGCGTCGGCGCCAAGGTGAACGGTCGGCTGATGCCGCTGCGCTATCAGCTGCAGAACGGCGACCAGGTCGAGATCATGACTGCGCGCGGCGGCACACCGTCGCCGGCCTGGGAGCGCTTCGTCGTCACCGGCAAGGCGAAGGCGCGCATCCGCCGCTTCGTCCACCAGCAGCAGCGGCAGGAATACCTGGACGCCGGCAAGGGCGAACTGGCCAAGGCGTTCCGCAGCGCCGGGGTGGACGGCTCGGAGAAGGCGCTGGAACCGGCGCTGAAGGCGCTCAAGCAACCCGGGATCGAGGATCTGTATCTCGCCGTCGGCAACGGCAATATCAGCGCCCGCGACGTGGTCCACGCCGCCTATCCCGAGCTGCGCCAGACCCCGCGCGGTCCGCGCATGGTCCCGACCCTGGCCCCGCGCCCCGTCGCGAAGGGGGAACGCGCGGACGGGACGATGCCGGTAACCGGGCTGATCCCCGGTATGGCCTTCCATTTCGCCGGCTGCTGCCATCCGGTGCCGGGTGACCCGATCGTGGGCATCGTCGCCACCGGCCGCGGCGTGACCATCCACGGCCGCGACTGCCAGACCCTGACCAGCTTCGCCGCGACCCCGGAACGCTTCATCGAGGTGGGCTGGAACCTGGACGCGGCCGGCAAGGGGGGCGCGCATACCGCGCGGGTGAGCGTGATCGCCGACAATGCCGGCGCCGCCCTGGCCGATATCGCCAACAGCCTGGCGAAGCAGGACGGGGTGGTGGCCAATCTGAAAATCGTGAACCGCCAGCAGGATTTCCTGGAGGTGCTGGTGGATGTGGATGTGCGCGACCTGGCGCATCTGGCGAAGGTGATCGCCGGACTGCGCGCCACCGGCGGAATCAAAAGCGTGGAACGGGCCAGGGGATGATACTAAGGATGGACCCAGCCCCACCCCGGTCATCCGCCGCCGGCCCGCGCGTGTCATGATCCTCGGCCTCGGCTCCGACATCTGCGACATCCGCCGCATCGAGGCCGCGATCGCCCGCCACGGCACCCGCTTCCTGGAGCGCGTGTTCACCGACACTGAGCGCGCCAAAGCCGCCCGCCGCACCGAACGGATCCAGGCCGCCACCTTCGCCAAGCGCTTCGCGGCCAAGGAGGCCGCGGCCAAGGCGCTCGGCACCGGCTTCCGCCGCGGCGTGTTCTTCGCCGATCTTGGGGTGGTCAACCTCCGCTCCGGCCAGCCGACCTTGCACATGACCGGCGGGGCCGCGGCCCGGCTGGCCGCGATCACGCCGGCGGGAATGGTGGCCGCGGTCGCGCTGACCATGACCGATGAATACCCCTATGCCTTCGCCCAGGTGATCATCTCGGCCGTCCCCGCAGCCGCCGAGCCTTGACTCCCGGCCGCCGCGGCGTATGTCTCGGCTCGGGCATCCTTTGTTCGGATGCCGTGTCCGCCTGTCCGCAACCCGGCGCCTGCACCAGCGCACGCGCAAGTCGTGTTCCAGAACCGAACAGCCCGTTGGAACGCGCAGACCAGACGAGCCCGCCCGGCCCCGCCGGACGAAGCCGCTCCGTCACGGAACCCGCATCACACATGGCCTCCGCCGCACTGCGCACGCCTATCGCCGATCATTTCATGGGCGAAAGTTTCGCCGACCTCCTCGATGAAACCCTGGGCCGGGATTCCGGCTTCGAAGGCTCCGTTGTTTCGGGGCGCGTCGTCCGCCTCGATGACGAATTCGCCGTCGTCGATGTCGGCCTGAAATCCGAGGGGCGCGTTGCGCTCAAGGAATTCGGCCCGCCCGGCACCAAGCCGGACATCAAGCCCGGTGACATGATCGAGCTGTATGTCGAACGGTACGAAGACCGCGACGGCGCGATCGTGCTTTCGCGCGAGAAGGCCCGGCGCGAGGAAGCCTGGACCAATCTGGAAAAAGCGTTCGAGGCACAGACCCGCGTCAGCGGCACCATCTACGGCCGCGTCAAGGGCGGCTTCACCGTCGATCTCGGCGGCGCGGTGGCGTTCCTCCCCGGCTCGCAGGTGGATATCCGCCCGGTGCGCGACGTGACGCCGCTGATGGGCAGCCCGCAGCCGTTCCAGATCCTGAAGATGGACCGCACCCGCGGCAACATCGTCGTCTCCCGCCGCGCCGTGCTGGAAGAGACCCGCGCCGAACAGCGCTCCGAGCTGATCCAGGGCCTCAAGGAAGGCCAGATCCTGGACGGCGTGGTGAAGAACATCACCGATTACGGCGCCTTCGTCGATCTCGGCGGCGTCGATGGCCTGCTGCACGTGACCGACATCGCCTGGCGGCGCATCAACCACCCGTCCGAGGCGCTGCAGATCGGCCAGGCGGTCCGTGTGCAGGTGATCCGCTTCAACCCGGAAACCCAGCGCATCAGCCTGGGCATGAAGCAGCTGGAAGCCGATCCCTGGGAAGGCGTCGTGGCGAAATACCCGGCCGGGGCGAAATACACCGGCCGCGTGACCAACATCACCGACTACGGCGCGTTCGTGGAGCTGGAACCGGGCGTCGAAGGCCTGGTCCATGTCTCGGAAATGTCGTGGACCAAGAAGAACGTGCATCCGGGCAAGATCGTCGCCACCAGCCAGGAAGTGGACGTGATGATCCTGGACGTGGACGGGGCGAAGCGGCGCATCTCGCTGGGTCTGAAGCAGGTGCAGCGCAACCCGTGGGAGGAATTCCAGGACACGCACCCGATCGGCTCGGTGGTGGAAGGGGAACTCCGCAACATCACCGAATTCGGCCTGTTCATCGGCCTCGGTCCGGATCTGGACGGCATGATCCACATGTCCGACATCTCCTGGGACGACGCGACCGAGGCGGCGATGGCGCCCTACCAGAAGGGCGACACGGTCAAAGCCAAAGTGCTGGACGTGGACGTCGAGAAAGAGCGCATCTCGCTCGGCATCAAGCAGCTGAAGGACGATCCTGCGGCCGGGGTGCTGGAGACGGTGCACAAGGGCAGCGTCGTCACCTGCGTGGTGACCGCGGTGCAGGCCAACGGCATCGAGGTGAAGGTGGACGACGTGCTGACCGGCTTCATCCGCCGCTCGGAACTCGCCCGCGACAAGTCCGACCAGCGTCCCGACCGGTTCGCGATCGGCGAGAAGGTGGATGCCAAGATCACCGCGGTGGATCGCGCCTCGCGCCGCCTGCAACTCACCATCAAGGGCAAGGAGATGGAGGAGGAGAAGCAGGCGATGGCGGAGTATGGGTCTTCGGACTCGGGCGCCTCGCTGGGCGATATCCTGGGTGCGGCGATCCGCCGGCGCAACCAGCAGGCGCAACGGGAGTAGTCCCGCAAGCGCACAAGACGGCCGGGTGCCCCACCATCGCGGTGGGGCACTCGGTTCCGTAGGCTTGTCTTACGGGATCAGTACCGTGCTGCCGGTCGTGGCCCGGCTTTCCAGCGCGATATGCGCCTTCGCCGCGTCCGCCAGCGGGAAGCTCTGGTTGACCGCGATCTTCACCACGCCCTTCTGCACCACGTCGAAAAGATCGTTCGCGGTGGCCAGCAGGTCGGCGCGTTTGGCGGTATAGGTCACCAAGGTCGGGCGGGTCAGGAACAGGCTCCCCTTCGCCGCCAGCATCCCGATATCCACCGGCGGCACCGGCCCCGAGGCGCTGCCGTACGACGCCATCAACCCCAGCGGCGCCAGGCAATCCAGGCTGACGGCAAACGTGTCCTTGCCGACGCTGTCGTACACCACCGGCACCATCGCGCCGCCGGTGATCCGCTTCACCTCGGCCACCAGGTTCTGATACCCCACCACGGTGTGCGCCGCGCCATGCGCGCGGGCCAGCTCGGCCTTGGCCTCCGAGGACACCACGCCGATCACGGTGGCGCCGAGATGCTTCGCCCACTGGCACAGGATCAGGCCGACCCCGCCCGCGGCGGCATGGACCACGATGGTTTCCCCGGGTTTCACCGTGTGGGTGCGCCGGACCAGATATTGCGCGGTCATGCCTTGCAGCATCATCGCTGCCCCAGTGCGGAAATCGATGCCGTCCGGCAGCTTCACCAGCTTGTCGGCCGGCAGCGCGCGCTCGGTGGCATAGGCGCCGATCGCGCCGGCATAGGCGACGCGATCGCCCGGCTTCACATCCGTCACGCCGGCGCCGACGGCGGTGACGGTTCCCGCACCTTCCATGCCGATCGTCAGCGGCATTGACGGGGCCTTGTACAGGCCGGTGCGGAAATAGACGTCGATGTAGTTAAGGCCGACGGCGCCGTGTTGCACCACCGCTTCGCCGGGGCCGGGTTCGGGGGTGGGCACGTCCTCCCATTTCAGCGCCTCGGGGCCGCCCGGGGCATGGATGCGAATCGCCTTGGTCATCGTGATCTCCGTAAGAGAGGACGGTGGGTTCAGAACAGCGGGCCGGACTCCAGCGCGAGCAGGGCGCGTTTGGTAGCCAGACCCTCCCCGCCCGAGTAGCCGCCGATCCCGCCCACCGCAACCACCCGGTGGCAGGGGATCAGGATCGGGATGGGATTGGTGGCGTTCGCCTGGCCGACCGCGCGGGGAGCGGAGCCGACAGCGGCGGCCAGATCGCGATAGGTAGCGGTGGCGCCATACGGGATTGCGCGCAGCGCGTCCCACACGCGGCGGCGGAACGCGGTGCCGGCGGGGGCCAGCGGCAGATCGAAATCGCGCCGGGCACGATCGAAATAAGCAAGCAGCTGGGCGCGGGCGCGCACCAGCAGCGGGGTTTCGGTCTGATCGCGCCCCCAGCCCCAGTCCAGCGACACGATCGCCCCCGCGTCCTCGGACACGGTCAGGTCGCCGATCGGACTGTGCAGCGAGAGCTGCGGCATGGCGTATGGTCGCTTCCCGGGGTCGCGAAGGGGGCGGATGCCACGCCGGGCGGGGAGCGGAGTCAAGGGGCGGGCATGTCAGGGTAGTGTCTCGGTTTGGAAAGCAAGTCGGCGCCGGCCCGCACCCCCACCCGGCCACCCAATGCCAATATACTGACGTTGGGAGGCCGGGTGGGGGTGCGGGCCGGCGCCGACTTTCAAACTGACACACTACCCATGTCAGCGATGGCTTGCTTTGCGGAATGCCGGCGATCGCTTACATCCGCCGATGTCCGCTTGGCCGATGCCACCCAGGACTGACGAACCGAGCGAAGGCCCAACATGCTGCCGCACGTCCCCGCCGATATCGGCGCCGCCATCCGCGCGGGCGGCCGATGGGACGCGGACCGCCTGCGCACCACGCCGCCGCCTGATCCGCATCGGCTTTCCCCGCCGCCGGGATAGACTGCCCGCCCGCCCCAGGACTCCCGCCATGCCCCGCGCCGCCAACCTGCTCGCCGACGCCACGTCCCCCTATCTGCTCCAGCACGCCGGCAACCCGGTGCACTGGCGCCAATGGGGACCGGACGCGCTGGCCGAAGCCCAGGCCGCCAACAAGCCGATCCTGCTGTCGATCGGCTACGCCGCCTGCCACTGGTGCCATGTCATGGCCCATGAGTCTTTCGAGGACCCGGCGACCGCCGCTGCCATGAACGCACGCTTCGTGAACATCAAGCTGGACCGCGAGGAACGCCCCGACATCGACCAGCTTTATATGTCCGCGCTGCACGCGATGGGCGAGCAAGGCGGCTGGCCGCTGACGATGTTCCTCGCCCCCGACGCAACCCCGTTCTGGGGCGGGACGTATTTCCCGCCCGCGCCGCGCTGGGGCAAACCAAGCTTCCGCCAGGTGCTGGACGGCGTGGCCAGCGCCTGGGCCGATGGCGACAAGATGATCACGCATAATACCGATGCGCTGCGCCGCGCGCTGTTGCGCATGAACGCCACGCCGCTGCCCGGCGATCTGCCCGGGCCGGACGCGCTGGACGCCGCCGCCGCGGCGCTGCTGCGCCTGGTCGATCCGATCCAGGGCGGCCTGCGCGGGGCACCCAAATTTCCCAATCCGCCGATTTTCCGTTTCCTCTGGCAGCACGCCCTCGGCACCGGCCGCGCCGACGGCAAAGCCGCGGTCCACGACCTGCTGCGTCACATGTCGCAAGGCGGGATCTACGACCATCTGGGCGGCGGCTATGCGCGCTACAGCACCGATGCGGAATGGCTGGCGCCGCATTTCGAAAAGATGCTGTACGACAACGCGCAGATCCTGGAATTGCTGGCGCTGGCCCACGCCGACGCCCCCGACCCGCTCTATGCCGCCCGCGCCGCCGAAACCGTGGGCTGGCTGTGCCGCGACATGGACGCCGACGGCGCCTTCGCCGCCGCCGAGGACGCGGATTCGGAAGGCGAGGAGGGCCGGTTCTATGTCTGGACCGAAGCCGAGATCGACACGCTGCTCGGCGCCGACGCCACCCCGTTCAAGCGCGCCTACGACGTCACCGCGGCCGGCAACTGGGAGGGC
>JAKAZJ010000107.1 GCA_021826565.1 Pseudomonadota bacterium
GGCCAATCTGCGCGAAGCCACCACGCGCGTGCTGTCCTCGCTGACCCCACGCGAGGAGCGCGTGCTGCGGATGCGCTTCGGGATCGGCATGAACACCGACCACACGCTGGAAGAAGTGGGCCAGCAATTCAACGTCACGCGCGAACGTATCCGCCAGATCGAGGCGAAGGCGCTGCGCAAGCTCAAGCACCCGTCGCGGTCGCGCAAGCTGCGCAGCTTCCTCGACGATTGATGCGGGACAGAACAGGCAAGGCCACGAGGTGCTTCGCCCTGGCCGCCCCCCCGCCCGGAACCAAAGAGAAAGGTTCCAACGGACCGCCCCTGGGGGTGGGTCAGGGGGCGACGCCCGTCGGTGTTCTGTTCCGGCAAACGTCATGACCACCACCACCCGCGTCGGCGTAACGGTCACGTTCCTGCGCATGGACCGCGCACCTGCCGAACCCGCGCCCGCCTTGCCGGTTGGCTGCCAGGTGGTGCGCGCCGAGACCTGCTCCGTCCCGTTCTATCGCTATCTCTACAACACCGTCGGCGCCGACTACGTCTGGTGGCTGCGTCGGACCTTGCCGGACGGCGATATCGCGGCACTCCTCGGCGATCCGTTGGTGTCGATCCACGTGCTGTATCGCCGCGGCGAGCCGGCCGGGTTCTACGAGCTCGATGCCCGCTACTGGCCTGACATCAACCTCAGTTATTTCGGCCTGCTCCCCTGGGCGGTCGGCAGCGGCGTGGGTTACGCCCTGCTGCGCCAGGCGGTGGACGCGGTGTGGCGCCAGGGCGCGCGCGGCATGACCGTCAATACCTGCACCGCCGATCACCCGCGCGCGCTGCCCAACTACCAGCGCGCCGGGTTTCGCACGCTGCGTCAGGTGCGCGAGGTGTGGGATGTGCCGACAAACCTGGGTCTGGTCATTCCGGACCGGCTGCGTCTGTAACAATGGTACCCTGCCCGGCGACGAGCAGCCGCCCGTCCGCCGCCCGAACCCAGAAATCGTAGATCATTCCGCGCGGATCAGACAGTCTTACCCGCGCACGCACCGCCAAAGCGCCGAACGCCGCCACGTCCAGCCGCGGCACGAACAACGCGATGCGCCGCAATCCCGCGATCACCCCAGGCGCCGCATCCGCGGTCAGGGCGCCATGCAGCGCCGCGGCCTGCATCCCGTATTCCACCCCGGTCACGGCTCCCAGCCGTCCCTCGGCCCGCAGCGGGTTCGCCGGATCCAGATGCGACACCGCGCGGCACCGGATTTCGCGCCCGTCCCAGCGCAGCGCCGCCGCGAGCAGGCACATCGCGCCTTGCTGCGGGATCAGCGCCCGGATGCGCGCGGTGCCGAGCATGGCTGTAGCTCCATCGTGACCTGCCCGCCGAACAGCCGCAGCGCCAGGGATGCGGTCTCGCGCCGCGCCAGCGCCTCCAGCAGCCGCAGGCCGCGGCCGGCCGGATTGGCCGCGGCGATTTCGCGCAACGGCGGCGCAAGCGGCAGCTCCGCCGTGGGATCGAGCGGCGTTGCGCGATAGTCCAGCCGCAGCGTCGCCAGCCCATCCCCGGGCGGCCCCAACACCAAGCCCAGACCGCACGCGAAGCGGGTCGGCCGCAGCGCCGCCAGCGGCACCGGCAGCGGCAGATCATAAACGACCAGCAGGACCGTTGCCCCGTCCGCCGCGACCTCGGACGCCACTCGCAACAGCGCCGCGGCCAGGCTTCCGTCATGCCCGGTCAGGCTGGTCACGGGGGCGGCGGATCGCGCGGCGATGCTCCAGTATCCTGCCGCGGCGTTGTGCACCGAGTTGTGGAACTGCGTGGGCGAGACCGACGGGTCCGGCCCGGCCAGGGTTTCCAGCAGCGCGCCCACCACCGCCCCGTCGCCGTTGGCGCTGGCGAACACCCCCGGGATCGCTCCCGGCGCGATGCCGGCGGAGGTGGACGCTTCGGCCGCCACCGTCAGCGCCAGGCGCACCGACGCCGCGGCCCGCCGTCGCTCATTCGCGGCGAGCAGGGTCGGCGCCGGAAGCGGCGGTTCGGCGAACACGAACGGGGCCGACCCCGCCAGCACCGGTCGCGCCGCCTCCCATCCCGGCAGGCCCGGCATCCACACGCTCACGCCCAGGATCGCCGCCTCGATCACGCCGCACCCAGGACCAGGCTGCAATTGATCCCGCCGAAGCCGAAGGAGTTGCTCAGGACGTGCCGCACCGGGCGGGATTCGTGCGCCACCAGGATGTGCGCGCCCAGCGCCGGGTCGGGCGCGTCCAGGAACAGGCCGCCCGGCAGCAATCCGTGGGTGATGCACAAGGCGGAAATCGCGGCCTCCACGATCCCCGCCGCTCCCAGCGTGTGGCCGGAATAACCCTTGGTGGAACTGCACGGCGTCCCGGGGCCGAATACCGACAGCATCGCGGCGTCCTCCATGGCATCGTTGGCTGGCGTGCCGGTGCCGTGCAGGTTCACGTAGTCGATGGCCTCGGGCGCCAGGCCGGCGGCATCGAGCGCGGCGTGCATCGCCGCCGCTGCGCCGGCACCGTCCGGGCGTGGCGCGGACATATGGTAGCCGTCGCTGCTGGCTCCGGCGCCGAGCAACGCCACGCCCGCGCCCTGGCGTTCCAACAAGGTGAAGCCCGCCGCCTCGCCGATCGACAACCCGGCGCGATCGGCGGCGCCGGGCCGGCAGGGGACGGGCGAGATCAGTTCCAGCGCGGCGAATCCCCGCAACGTCATCCGGCACAGGCTGTCCGCGCCGCCCACCACCGCGGCGTCCGCCAGGCCTGCCGCAATCAGCCGTTCCGCGTCGGCGAAGGCCCGCGCGGACGAGGCGCAGGCGGTGGAGACGACGAAGGCGGGGCCATCGAGCGCCAGCGCCGCGGCGACGAATTGGGCTAGCGCCGCCATGTCATGCGTATGATCGTAATCGAACCATTCCGGCAGCGTGCCGGAGGCGGGATCGCGCGCGCGATAGGCGTCTTCGGCGGAGAGAATGCCTGAGGTGCTGGTGCCGACCACCACCGCGATCCGTCCGGCGCCATACCTGCCCCGGGCGCGGGCGACGGCATCGGCAAATCCATCGGTACGCAGGGCCAGGTCGGCCAGGCGATGGGTGCGGCAGTCGAAGCGGGCCAGGGCGGCGGGCAGGCGATGGTCCTCGATGCCCGCCACGCGGCCGATATGACCGGCGCGCAGCTCCAGAAAATCGCAGGGACGCAGGCCGGAGCGGCGGCCGAGCAGCGACTCCCAGGTCGCCGCGAGCCCCGCGCCCATGGCGCTGACCAAGGTGGTGGCGGTCAGGAACAGCGGCAAGCGGCGTGGCATCAGTCGGGGTGGTCTCCAGTGGCGGTTTGGTCGGTTGCGCCCGGCAGCGGCCCGGCGAACAGGAACCCCGTTATCATGGCCGCCGCCGCGCCGATGACAACCGTCAGCCCGATCTGGCGCAACAGCGGCGTGCGCGCCGTCGCCAGCAGCCCGAAGGTCAGCAACGTCATCGCGTTGCAGACCACCAGGGTGCGCAAGGTTCGCGCGCGCTCTTCGGCATCGATCTGCGTACGCGCGAAGAACAAGGCGTAGTCGATCCCTACCCCCGCGGCCAGTTGCAGTGCGACCACCTGCAGCAACGACACCCGAACCTCAAGCACGGTCAGCGCCGCTGCGGCTACCACCAGCGCCGCCACCACCGCGCCGGCGACCCGGGCCACGCGCAACGGATCGCGCAATCCCACGAACAGCAGCGCCAGCGCCGCCAGCCCGCCCCAGGCCAGACGCCGCAGCGCCGCGGCAGTGGCCCCCGTCATCAGCCGTGCCGCCTCGGTTGCCACGTCCACATACAGAACGCCCGCGCGACGCAGGGCCGCCGCCACCTGCGCCGGGTGCTGTACCCCCGAAGGCGCGATCAGCCCGTACCATCGCCCGCCGCGTTCCAGCAGCAGCGGCGCCAGCCGCGCCGCCAGTACCGGGTCTCGCACATCTCCCAGCGTCACCGGCCGCGCCGTCCGCGCCGCCGCTACATCGGCCAGGAACGGAGCGAAGGCGTCGGCGCGGAACCCCAGCCCGGCCGTCGCCGCCGCCATGCGCCGCGCCAGCACGTCCGGCGTCGGCAGCGCGGCCTGCCGGGCCCGTTGCGTGGCCGCACTCGGCAGCAGCCGGGCCGCATCGTCCGCGCCCGAGATGGCGCCGGTCGCGCGCAGCCGGGCCAGCACCGGCGCCACCGCCGCCTCGGCGCGTAGCACCGCCTCGGCCGAATTGCCGCGCACCAGTCCCAGCTGCCCCGCATCCGGTGCGCCCACCTCCGCGCGCAATGCGCTATCCGCCGCCAGGACCGAGGCGGGCACGGGGCTCAGCGCCGCCAGGTCCCGTGCGAAGCGCGGCCCGCCGGACACGCCGAGGAACACGCCACACGCCGCCACGACCGCCACCCCGCCCCAGCGGAACCGGCGCCAGCGTTCCACCCCAAGCAGCCCCCCGGTATCCCCGAATCCCACCGGCGCCAGCCGCGCCGCGACCACCAGCGGCGGCAACAGCACCCAGGTGACCACCGCCGCCACCCCCAGCCCCGCGACCGCGATCAGCCCCAGGGCGGCGATTGCCGGCAGGCCCGCGAACACCATGCCCGACAGGCCCAGCAACGCGCTTGCCACCGCCAGCGCGAAGGTCGGGCCGATACGGCGCAACGTCCCGGCCGGGGTCTCATTCTGCTTGCGATGGCCGATGAACAGCACCGGGTAATCGACGCTCACGCCCAGCATGGTCATGCCGAACCCGAACGCCATCCCCTGCACCGACCCGCTCCAGGCTTGGGCCAGCGCCGTGGCCCCCGCCACACCCAGCGTCAGGGGGATCAGGATTGCCGCGATCGCCACCGCCGAGCGGAACCGCCACACCAACAGCGCCGTCACCGCCAATGCCGAGAGGATCGAAATCCGTAGCACGTCCGCCCGCACGGTCCGCTCGGCCGCTTCGCTCAGCACTGCCGTGCCGCCCAACACCAGCTGCGCCCCGGGTGGCGCGAGCGTGACAAAATCGGCCCGGATCGTCGCGATCGCGCGCTGCCCAGCGGTCAGGTCGATGCCGGGGGCGCGGGTCTCGGCCAGGATCAGCGCGCGCGGCGCCGTTGCGGGCCGCTGGGCGGCGAACCACACGCCGTCCCGAGCGCCGATCCGGCTGCCACCGGTCCAGGCTCGCGCCAGTGCCAGACCGGCCCCGGTCGGGTCGCGCAGCCCGAACCGCGCCACCAGCGGGGATGCGGCGGACCCAAGACCGGTCAGGACCGCCCGCGCGTCCCGTCGCAACGCTGCCTGCGTGAACGAAGCGGCGTTGACCGCCGGGGACAGCAGGTAGCGCTGGGCGAACAGGAATCGCGCCCCGGGCGAGTCCAGGACGTCCCCGCTCCCGTTCCGCACCAGGCTGAACTGGCCCGAGGCGGCCAGCCGGGCCGTCAGCGCCCGGCTCAGCGCGGCCAGGCGCGACGCGGGCACGCCCTGCAAGCCGATCAGCACCAATCGGTTGGCGGCGCCGCTTTGCAACTCGCGCAGCATGAAGCGGGAAGCCGGTGTTTGCGCGCGCGGCAACAGATCGGCCAGGTCGGTGCGGAAGCGCGCTGCCCGCAGCGCCGCCCCCGCCAGGATCAGCGCCAGCGCCAGCGCCGCCAGAACCGGCCAGACGCGCCTCATCGACCGCGCCTCATGGAGCGAACTGGATGGTCATCACGCTACGGTCCCCATTGGCGGCCACGGTCCGCATCGCCGCCACGGTCCCGCCGCTTCCGGTGATCGTGACGCGCGCGACCAACCGGGCCAGCGCCGCATCGCGCGGGGTCAACACCAGGATCCAGGCGGCGGCGGTACCCTTCATCCGCGCATGATACCAGTGTCGCAGCAGTGCCAGGTTGCCCGACAGGGTCCCCAGAATGGCCGCTACCAGCCCGCCGATCGCTGGCTCCTGCGTCAGATCGATGCGCCGCGCTGGGCCGCCGTCCAGGCGTAGCGACAGCCGCGCCCCGTGGACCGAGAGCACCTCGGACCGGGGCCAGTCGGTGACCTTGTCGAACCGGTCCGGCCGGTCATAGCCCAACCGGCCCGAGCTGCGCAGCGGCGCGGCCAGCGCGGCCAGCGTCTTCGTCTCGGTGAACAAGGCGCGCCGATGGGGCACCGCAGCCAGGGCCGCCATCACGCGCCCGAGCAACCCCGGCGCCGCGGCTGGCGCGACGAGCGCGGCCAGCAGCGCGCGCCGCGGCAGCACCGGATCAGCCCGCCCCGGCATCCGGCGCGTCCTCCCAGACATCGTGGAAATTGAACCACTGGTACGGATGGGCGCGCGCCATCGCGCCCAGGCGGTCGGCATAGGCGCCAATGCTGCGCGCCAGTGCGGCCTCGCGCCCGGCGCGCGGCAGGTCGATGCGGGTGGCAAAGGGTTCGAAATGCAGCGCATAGCGCCGCTTGCCGATGCACGGGCCGAAGAACAGCAGGACCGGCGCACCCAGCGCCGCGGCCAGGCGAAACGGGCCGGTCGGGAAGCCGGCGGGCGCGCCCAGGAACGGCACGCGCAGCATCCGCTCCGGAGCCAGCGTGGGATCGGGCGCGCGATCGGCCAGGATGCCAAGGATTTCGCCGCGCGCCAGCGCCTCCCGCGCGGCCAGCATCGCTTCGGGCGTGCCGAGCCGGATCACGGCAGCGGCAAAATCGGGGTCCAGCCGTTCCAGCTGGCGTGAGACCCCGCCATGCTTGGCACGATGCATCATCATCCGCACCGGCACCGGGGCATTGCGGCCGAACGCTCGTAGCGCTTCGAAGCT
>JAKAZJ010000108.1 GCA_021826565.1 Pseudomonadota bacterium
TGAGGCCGGCGATCTTTCGCTCGGCCCCCTTCACCAGTTTGTCCTGCTCGGGGCTGCCGGGCGCGGTTGTCAGCGCGGCGACGCGGTCCTTGATCAGCGGCGCCTCGGCAAGGATGGCGTCGGGGATCCAGGTTTCCCATTTCTCGACCTTGCTGAGGCACGTCGCCTGGATGCCGGCTTTCTTCTGCACCTCGGTGTCGGTGCTTTGTTTGATCTGCTCCTCAAGCTGCCGCGCCGGGGTGACGAAGGTCTCCCGTCCGCGCAGCACGGTCTGCACCGTCTTGTCGATCAGCTTCAGCAATTTCGTCTTGTCGGCGGTCTTCATCACGCCGCTGAGCACGATGTCGTCCAGATGCTGGTAGGACGCGAACTGCTTCACGTCGCTCATGACCTGCTTATCGGTGGTGTCCAGGATCCGCATCAGATCCGTGATCTCGTCCAGCAGCGCCTTGTCGGGGTCCTGCGGCGGCGGCTGGTTGGGCCGTGGGGGGGCGGTCTTCTTGCGTTCAGCCGCGTCGAGGATGTCCTCCAGCCGGCCGAACAGCGGCAGCGCGGCTTCCTGATCTCCGGCGTCCACCTCAAAGCTGACCTTTTCGATCAGCGAGCCGACCGCGGTCGTGACCGCCTGGTTATCCAGGTCCTTCAGCCGCTGCAGATCCTCGGCCAGCCGCTTGCGCAGCCCCGCCCTGTCCTTGCCCGGGCCGGTTTCCACCGGCACGCCGAGCACCCGGTACACCCAGGCGGCGCGGGCCTTTGATTCCGGAGTAGCCTCGGGGCGGTCGGTCGTCACGCTCATTTCTGGCTTCCTTGGCTGTCGCCATGGCGCAATATTGCGTCAAGCGGCTTGGCGGTGAGGGCATCGTTTGGCTTCGGTCAAGCCTAGCCAAGCGGGCGGGCCTGCGGCAATAGGAAAGTCGCGGCGCCGGTCGCCTAACCCAGCGCCAGCCCCGCATATCCCGCCGCCGCCACGGCGTCGCACCGCGCGCGATACGCCGGCGCGCTCCCGCTGTAGCGGTTGATGATCCGCGTCTGCTTGCCGGCGACGTTGCGATTGACCCCGGTCATCCAGGAATCGATCTCGTTCGACAGCAGGCCTTCGCCCAGCGATTTCACATGATCGGTCCATTCGCGCACGCTCGCGGGCACCGCCTCGATCCGGGAAATGTCGCGCTGGCGCGCATGGGCCATCAGCTCGCTCACCCAATCGACGTTGTATTCGATGCTGCGCGGGATATTGCCCAGCGCCATATGCGGGCCGATCAGCATGGTCATGTTCGGGAACCCATCGACCAGAACGCCCAGATACGTCTCCGGTCCGCCGCCCCAGCGATCCTTCAGCGCCAGACCGCCCGCGCCCCGGATGTCGATTCGGTCGAAGCTCCCGGTCACCGCATCGAACCCGGTCGCGTAGACGATGATGTCGAAATTATACTCCGCCGCCGAGGTACGCAGCCCCCGGGGCGTGATGGACGTGATCGGGGTCTCGGTCAGGTCCACCAGGGTCACGTTGTCCTGGTTATAGACCTCATAATATTTCGTCTCCAACGGGACGCGACGGGTGCCGAAACCGTGGTTCTTCGGGATCAGCTTCTCCGCCGTGATCGGGTCCTTGACCCGCGAACGGATCTTGCGGGCGACGAAATCGCTCACCAGCGCGTTGGCGCGCCGGTCCGTCAGCATGTCGCGGAAATTGCCCTGCCAAATGCCAAAACCGGGCTCGTTGTACAGCTTCTCCCAGAACGCCTCGCGTTCCTCGGCCGAGACCTCGAACGTCCCGCGCGGATCGACGGTGTGGATGAAACAGGCAAAGGTTTCCTGACAGCGGCGGAAAATATCGGGGTAGCTGGCGCGGATGCGCGCCATCTCGTCCTGGTCGATCTTCCGGTTCAGCAGCGGCGCACACCAGTTGGGGGTGCGCTGGAATACGGTCAGATGCAAGGCGGTCTTGGCGACCTCCTGGATGGTTTGCACCCCGGTTGCCCCGGTGCCGATCACGGCAACGCGCTTGCCGGCGAAGCTCACGGGTTCATGCGGCCAGCGCGCGGTATGGCAGGACTGGCCCTGAAAATCCGCGATCCCTGGGATGTTCGGCAAAGTAGGCGCCGACAGCGGGCCGATCGCCGTGATCAGGAAGCGGGCACGGAACGCCCCGCCGTCCTCGGTGGTCAGGCGCCATTCCCGTGTGTCTTCCTGCCAATGTGCCGCGGTAACGCGGGAGCGGAACCGGATATCGCCGCGCAGATCGAGCTTGTCGGCGACGAAGTTCAGATAGCGCAGGGTTTCCGGCTGCGGCGAGAAATGCTCGGTCCAGTCCCATTCTTCCAGCACCTCCGGCGAGAACGAGTAGCCATAGGAATAGCTTTCCGAATCGAACCGAGCCCCCGGATAGCGGTTCCAGTACCAGGTGCCGCCAACCCCGGTCCCGGCTTCCAGCACCAGTACTGTCATCCCCAGGCGGCGTAGCCGGTGCAGCTGATACAGGCCGGATATGCCGGCGCCGACAATGATGGCGTCGTAGCTTGTGGCGGGATTGGTCAGCGTGGACATGAAGCTCTCGCGGTGGAACGGGGGGCGGTTACCGTATGGTAGCTTGCCGAGGCGGGCAAGCACATCGCGGATGCCCCGCTCGAATTCCCCGGTTGACGAGGCCGCGCGCGCGGGCAATGTGGCGCCACGCGATCAACGCATCACAACGGGAGAACGCCTCATGGGGCAGATCATCGAACTCAAGGCCGCGGACGGCTTCACGCTGTCGGCCTATACCGCCGGGCCGGCCTCCGCGACCAAGGGCATCGTCGTCGTCCAGGAGATTTTTGGCGTCAACCACCATATCCGCGACATGGCCGACCGCTTCGCCGCCGCCGGCTATGCGGTCTGCGCGCCGGCGCTGTTCGATCGTGCCCAGCGCGGCGTGGAACTCGGCTACACCCAGGACGATATCGGCCAGGGCCGTGAATTTCGCATGAAGCTCGATGACGCCAAGGTGATGGTCGATGTCGAGGCCGCGGTGGCGCATCTGGCCGGCAAGAAGCTGGGCATCGTCGGCTACTGCTTCGGCGGCACCGTGGCGTGGTGGGGGGCGACGCGGTCGCGGTCCTTCGTCGCGTCGTCATGCTGGTACGGCGGCGGCATCCCCGGCACGAAAGATGAGCGCCCGAACTGCCCGGTGCAGATGCATTTCGGGGAGAAGGACGCCTCCATCCCGATGACCGATGTGGACGCGGTCCGGGCGGCGCAGCCGAAAGCCGAGATCCACGTGTACATGGGCGCCGGCCACGGGTTCGGCTGCGACGAGCGCGGCAGCTTCAGCAAGCCGGATTACGAGCTGGCGCAGACCCGCACGCTGGATTTCTTCACCAAGCACATCGTCTGACCGACGGCGTCGGCATGACGGCGCGGGGCAGACGCCGCGCGCCGTCGTGCCGGCCAGCCGAACAGGTCCCGGCCTAAAGCAGCGGTTCGATCAGTCGCGCGGTCCATTCCTCGATCCGTTCCCCCAGCGGGCGGGCTTCCCAGGCGCGCAGGGTGATCGCGCGGGAACGGGCGGCGTCGTAGCGGAACAGCGCCTCCATCTGGGCGCCGAAGTCACCATCGATCACCACGGCGTCGATCTCGTTGTTATAGATCACGCTGCGCCAGTCGAGGTTGGAAGACCCCACGATCGCATAGTCGCCGTCGATCACCGCGGTCTTGGCGTGCAGCACCACGCCGTGCCGTTCCAGGATATGCACGCCCGCTTCCAGTAGATCGCCGTAATCGGCGCGCCCGGCGGCGATCGCCATCGAACTGGTGCTGTGGTCGGGCACGACGATCCGCACATCCACTCCGCGTCGCGCGGCGCGTTCCAGCGCATGGCGCAGCGCCGGCGGCGGGGCGAAGAACCCGGTGGTCAGATGCACCGACCGGCGCGCCAGCGCGATTGCCACCACCAGGGTGCGATAGATCGCGGGCTGATCCTCGGCCGGCAGTCCGTCCACTGCCTGCACCAGCGCATGGCCCCTGATCCAGCCCGGCGCGCGCGGCGGGGGGCTGATCTTCGGGCCGCGCTGGGCGTGCCAGGTCTGCAGGAACAGGCGCTGGAACTGCGCCACCGCGGGACCGGTGATCCGGATGTCGGTATCGCGCCATTGCAACGTATTGGCGTTGGCCGCGGTGCCGGGTGCTGGCGGTTGGCGGTCGTATACGCGGCTGATGTTCACCCCGCCGGTGATCGCCACCCGGTTATCGACCACCAGCAGCTTGCGGTGGTCGCGCCGGTTAAGGTCGATCGGCACGCGCTTGTTCGGACCCAGCGGGTTGAATTCCAGCACGCGGACGCCGCCGGCGCGCAGCCGCGCGAACAGCGCCGCCGGTGTGCCGGAGGACCCCCAGGCGTCATAGATCACGTGGACTCGCACGCCCTGCGCGCGCTTGATCAGCAGCAGACGGGCGAATTTGCCGCCTTCCTGCTGGTCGAAGCCATAGCTTTCCAGATCGATCCGCGTGGTGGCGGCATCGATCGCCTGTTCCATCGCCGCGAAGGTGGCGGGGCCGTTCTTCAGCAGCGTGACCCGGTTGCCGGCGGTGAATCTGCGGTGGGAGATGCGTTCATCCTGCTCGATCAGCAGGTGGAGACGGGTTTGCGCGTTGGCGTGACGCAGCGCGGTGGCGATGTCGGCATCCACCGGGGGCGCGCTGGCGCAGCCGGCCAGGGTCGCTGCCAAGAGCAGGGCGGAGAGCAATCTTGTCTGGCTTGGCAGCCGGGGCGCGTCGCGCCCGAGGGAGGGCATTGGTTCGGGACCTCATTTTTCCGGACATGACGCGCGGCGGGGCCATTCGATCGCGGGTAGATCGGGTGCCTGGTGCCGGTCCGCCAAGGGGCGCACGCAGCTGTGAGGTGCCATGACACCTGGGCGTTCCCCGCCAGGCGCCCGTCCTGTAACCTATAGCCTATCTGTTCCGGAGCCGCCCATGCCCGCCGATCCGCTCGCCCAGATCCAGCGCCAGATCATGTGGAACCGCCTGATCGCGGTGGTCGAGGAACAGGCCCAGACCATGATCCGCACCGCGTTCTCCACCACGGTGCGCGAAGCCGGCGATCTGTCCGCCGGCATCTTCGACCTGCACGGGCGCATGATGGCCCAGGCCGTCACCGGCACCCCTGGCCACGTCAATTCCATGGCCGAAAGCGTCGGTCATTTCCTGGCCAAGTTCCCCGCCGCCACCATGCGCCCCGGAGACCATTACATCACCAACGACCCGTGGCTGGGCACCGGCCATCTGCACGACCTGACCGTGGTCACCCCCGCGTTCCGGCGCGGCGCCATTGTCGGCCTGTTCGCCAACACCGCCCATGTGATCGACATCGGTGGCCTGGGGATGGGACCCGAAGGTCGGTCCGTGTTCGAGGAAGGGATGTATATCCCGATCGTCAAGGTGTTCGACCAGGGCCAGCCCAACCAGACCCTGTTCGACATTCTCCGCGCCGGCTCCCGCTTGCCGGTGGAGCTGGAAGGCGATGTCTATTCGCTGTGTGCCTGCAACGATGCCGGCGCAAGGCGGCTGACCGCGATGATGGACGAATTCTCCCTCGACAGTCTCGATCCGCTGGCGGACTATATCTTTGTCGCCTCCCGCGCCGCCACGCTGGCCGAGATCGCCCGTCTGCCGCGCGGCACCTGGCACAGCGATATCTGGTCGGACGGGTATGAAGAACCGATTCGTCTCGTCGCCGCACTGACGACGCACGCCGACACCATCGCGGTCGATTTCGCCGGGACGTCCGGCTTGTCCAGCCGCGGTATCAACGTGCCACCCGCCTATTGCCGTGCCTATGCAAGCTTCGGTCTGAAATGCGTGATCGCGCCGGAGGTGCCGAATAACTGGGCGTCCCTGGCGCCGTTCCGGATGCAGATTCCCGAAGGCTGCATCCTGAACGCTCCGCGGCCATACCCGGTATCCGTTCGCCATGTGATCGGCCATCTGCTGCCCGATCTGATGATGGGCTGCCTGTTCCAGGCGATCCCGGACCGCGTCACCGCCGAGGGCGCATCGGCGCTGTGGAACCCGCCCTTGCGGGGCGGCGCGTCGGTCTCGGGCCAGGCCCGTCCGAACCGGCCGGTGATCGCCGAGTTCGAAATCACGACGTTCAATTCGGGTGGCACCGGCGCGCGGCCGGGGCGCGACGGGCTGGATGCGACCGCGTTTCCCTCCGGCGTGCGGACCATGCCGGTGGAGGCAACCGAGAACGTCGCCCCGGTGGTCTTCTGGCGCAAGGAACTGCGCCCCGGGTCCGGTGGGGCAGGGCGGATGCGCGGCGGGCTGGGCCAGGTGATGGAGATCGGGACGAAGGGCGATCTGGCCTTTGCGGTGAACGCGATCTTCGATCGGGTCGCCCATGCCCCGCGCGGGCGGGCTGGTGGCGCGGATGGCGCGCCGGGCGCGGTGCGGCTGAAATCGGGCGCGGTCCTGCGAACCAAGGGGTATCAGGTGATCCCGGACGGCGACCGGCTGGTTCTGGAACTGCCGGGCGGTGGGGGGTACGGCGACCCGGCCGAGCGCGACCGCGCGCTGACCGCGCGCGATATCAGCGACGGGTTGGTGGATTAGTGCAGCAAGGTCAGCGCGGTCAGCCCCGCGCCGTAGGACGCCACGATCGTCACCACCAGCACCCCGAGCACGCGCCAAAGATAAAGCTTGCCCGGCTTGTCCGCCAGTTCGCCGCGCAGCTCTCCGAT
>JAKAZJ010000109.1 GCA_021826565.1 Pseudomonadota bacterium
GATCAACGCCCTGGATGGGTGGATCTTCGGTTTCACGATCAAGGCGTTTCCCTCGCCATTCCATTCCGCGCATCCGTTGCTGGGGGGCTTTGTCTCGCCCCATGAAATCGGCGAGACCGGGCTGACGGTGGTGGTGCTGACGCTGGTCTGGCTGTTCTTCCGCTTCACGCCGCTGGGGCTGGCGATGCGCGCGGCGGCGCATAACCCGGTCTCGGCGCGGCTCTGCGGAGTGAATGTCAGCCGGATGCTTGGGCTGGGCTGGGGCCTGGCGGCGGCGATCGGGGCGGCGGCGGGAATCATGGTCGCCCCGGTGGTGTTCCTGGACCCCAACATGATGTCGGGGATCCTGCTCTATGCGTTCGCCGGCGCGCTGCTCGGCGGCGTGGACAGCCCGTTCGGCGCGGTCATCGGCGGGTTCATCGTCGGCGTGCTGGAGAACATCTTCGGCGCCTATGTCGTGGGCACCGAGCTGAAGCTGACCGTGGCCTTGATCATCATCGTCTCCGTGCTGCTCGTGCGGCCCGCCGGGCTGTTCGGCCGCGCGCTGCAAGTCCGGGTGTAATACGATGCGCGAGTCCCGCTCCGCCCCGACCGCGTTCGGCGGCATCGCTGTCTTCGCGGTGCTGTTCGCGCTCACCTTCATGGCGTCCTCGTATCATCTGTTCCAGTTGACGATGCTGGTGGTGTACGCGGTCGCGGTACTGGGGATGGTGATCCTGACCGGGTTCGGCGGGCAGATTTCGCTGGGCCAGGGTGCGTTCTTTGCGATCGGCTCGTATGTCACCGCGATCCTGATGGCGAACTACAACTGGCCGTACTGGGCGACCTTGCCGGTGGCGGCGGCGGCGTCGGCGCTGGTGGGATTCCTGGTGGGCTTCCCGGCGCTGCGGCTGGGCGGGCTGTACCTGGCGCTGACCACCTTCGCGCTGGCGGTGGCGGTGCCGCAGGTGCTGAAGGTGGACGCGCTATCGGGGCTGACCGGCGGTGTGCAGGGCCTGACCATGGACAAGGCCGAGGCACCGTTTCACCTGCCGCTTACCGGCGATCAATGGATCTATCTGTTCACCCTGCTGGTGGGCGGGGTGATGTTCCTGCTGGCGTGGAATCTCGGCCGCGGGCGGATCGGGCGGGCGATGATGGCCGTGCGCGAACAATCCACCGCCGCCGAGGCGATGGGCATCAACCTGGCCGGGCTGAAAACCCGCACCTTCGCGGTCTCGGCGATGTTCACCGGCGTGGCCGGCGCGCTGAGCTCGATCGCGGTGCAGTTCGTCGCCCCGGACAGTTTCAATTTCTTCCTCTCGATCACCTTGTTCGTCGGGCTGGTGGTGGGCGGCGTGGACTCGATCCCCGGCGCGCTGTTCGGCGGCGCCTTCATCGAGTTCATACCGAACATCGCCAACGACATTTCCAAGGCCGCGCCCGGGGCGATCTACGGGGCGATCCTGATCGCGTTCATGTTCGTCATGCCGCGCGGCGTGGGCGGTGCGATCGGCGCGTTGCTGCGCCGCCGGCGCGCGCGCCCCGCACCGGCACCCGCTCCGGCGGAGTAGCCATCGCCGCTTCGCGCGCGCGACCGAGCCGGCCCGGCCGTGGTAGTCTGCCGCGATGAAGCGCTTCTGGAACGACGCCCGCGCCGCCCCCGACCCCGCCGGGCACGCTATCTTGCTGGATGGCCGCATGCTGCGGCTGCCCGGCGGCGCGGTGCTGCGTGTCGGCCCCGCCGCGCTCGCCGCCGCCATCGCCGCCGAATGGCAGGCGGCGGGCGGCGCGCGCGGCGGCGAGATGTCGTTCGCCGACACGCCGCTGACCCGCCTGGCCGGCACCGCGCAGGAGCGCATCGCCCCGGATCCCGCGCCGGTCGTGACGGTGCTGGCAAGCTACGGCGCCACCGACCTGCTGTGCTACCGCGCCGAAACCCCCGCGACGCTGGTCCGCCACCAGCACGCGCACTGGCAACCCTGGCTGGATTGGGCGGCGCTGCATCTGGACGCGAATCTGCTCACCGGCGCCGGCGTGATCGCGATCGCGCAGCCCGAGGCCAGCCTGACCGCGCTGCGCCGCGCCGTGGCCGCGCTCGATCCGCTGGCGCTGGCCGCGTTGGGGCTGGCGGTGCCGGCGCTGGGCAGTCTGGTGCTGGGACTGGCGCTGGCGCGGCGGGCGCTGCCGGCGGCGGAGGCGCATCGGCTGGGCGCGCTCGACGAACTTTACCAGGTCTCGCTGTGGGGCGAGGACGCGCAGGCCGCCGCGCGCCGCGCCGCCGTCGCCGCCGACATCGCGCTGGCGGGGCGGATGTTCGCGTTGCTGGATGACGCGCCCTAATCCGGGTCCGGGTCGTCGATCCCGATCAGCCCGACCACGGCCGCATTGATCAACACTTTCCCGGCATGGCGAAAATTGACCGTCACCCGGTCCCCGATCGCGGATTGTACCTGACCGGGTCCCCAGTCCGGTCTGTCGGGATGGCAGACCCAGTTGCCCGGTTCCATCGGGCCGATCGGGGGTGGCGGCATGGCACACTCCGGGGTTGCGGTGAACGTAGTAAATTTGACCTTCGTCTCAAGTTATGACATTCTCTCCTCCCAGAGGGTAAAGACCGATGCCGTATTCCGTCCAGCTTGCCGAACTGCTCTGCGCCCGGCTGTGCCACGACCTCGGGGGGCCGATCGCCAGCCTGGCCGGCGCCGTGGAACTGGCAACCCCGGATGCCACCTACCTTGCCGAAATCGCCGCTGCCAGCACCGAGCTCGGGTTGCGCCTGCGCCTGCTGCGCGCGGCCTTCGGCAGCCGCGGGGTCCAGCTTGACCTGGCGCGGCTGACCGAGCTGGCGGCCGGCGTCCCGGGGGGGGACCGCGTGGCGCTCGATCTCTCCGGCTTACCGCGCGACATCAATTTTCCCCCGGCGCTGGGACGGATGTTGGTGAACCTGCTGCTCCTGGCGCCGGAGGCGATGCCGCGCGGCGGCACCCTGGCGCTGCGGCAGGTAGATGACGCTGCGATCCTGGCCCAAATCGCCGGCCGGCGCGCGGCCTGGCCGAACGGGTTCGCGGGCTACGTCGCCGATCCGGCCACGGCGCGCGCGGCGCTGGCCGCGCCGCGGCTGCGGCTGGGCCCGTGGCTGGTGCTGCTCGGCGCGCAGCTCGGGGTGCGCCTGTCGCTTCTGCTGCCGGCCGGCAACGGACGCGGGGCCGGTGCCGCGCCGCTGCTGCTGCGGGCGACAGCGCCCGGCTGACCCACGGCCGCGCAGGATCGGCCCGATCCGGAACCGATGACGGCTCCGCGCGCCGCGCGCCAGACAGATTTCGCGACCCCGGATTGCCGGCACCGCATCGGCGACAGTACACTCGGTTCGGACGCCCCGCGTCCCCACGGGAACACCGGACCAGGAGAGCCGCCATGACGGACGCCTTTATCTGCGATTTCGCCCGCAGCCCGATCGGCCGCTACGCTGGCGTGCTGAAAGACGTGCGCGCCGACGATCTCGCCGCGCACCCGATCCGGGTCCTGAAAGAGCGCCACCCGAATGTCGATTGGGAAGCGCTGGATGATTGCTACATGGGTTGCGCCAATCAGGCCGGGGAAGACAATCGTAACGTCGCCCGCATGGCCATTCTGCTGGCCGGCCTGCCGACCTCCGTGCCCGGCTCCACCATCAACCGCCTGTGCGGCTCCGGGCTGGACGCGGTCGGCACCGCTGCGCGCGCCATCCGCGCGGGGGAGATGGAGCTGGTGCTGGCCGGCGGCGTCGAAAGCATGACCCGCGCCCCGTTCGTGATGGGGAAAGCCAACGAAGCCTTCGCCCGCCAGGCCGAGATCTACGACACCACCATCGGCTGGCGTTTCGTCAACGGCATGATGAAAACCCTGTACGGCACCGACTCGATGCCCGAAACCGGCGAGAACGTCGCCGAGGAGTTCCAGATCAGCCGCGCCGATCAGGACGCCTTCGCGCTGCGCAGCCAGCAAAAAGCCGCCAGCGCCCAGGCCAGCGGCTTCTTCGCGCGTGAGATCGCGCCGATCACCCTGAAAACCCGCAAGGGCGAAACCATCGTCGCCACCGACGAGCACCCGCGCCCCGATACCACGATGGACATGCTCGCGAAGCTGAAGACCCCGTTCCGTAATCCCGGCACGGTGACCGCCGGCAACGCCTCCGGCGTGAATGACGGCGCGGGCATTCTGCTGCTCGCCTCCGAAGCCGCGGCGAAGCGCCATGGCCTGACGCCGCGCGCGCGGGTGGTTGCCATGGCAACCGCCGGCGTTGCCCCGCGCATCATGGGCATCGGCCCGGCGCCGGCGGTGCGCAAGCTGCTGGAACGCACCGGAATGCGCCTGTCGGATATCGATATCATCGAACTGAATGAGGCGTTCGCCAGCCAGGGCCTGGCGGTGATGCGCCAGCTCGGCCTGCCGGATGACGCCGAGCACGTGAACCCGCATGGCGGGGCGATCGCGCTTGGCCATCCGCTGGGGGCCAGCGGGGCGCGGCTGGCGATGACCGCCGTCAGCGCTTTGGAGGAACGTGGCGCCAAGCGCGCCATCGCCACGATGTGCATCGGCGTCGGTCAGGGAATCGCCGCGTTGATCGAGCTGGTGTAGTCGGCCCGAACGACGCGCTCCCCTCCCGCGCCGGGAGGGGAGGCATGACGCCGGTGCCGGGCTCGCCCGGCAGGATCAGGCGGCTAACCCCCGAATACCGCCGCCGCGTTATCGCGGAACACCATCCGCTTCTGCGTCTCCGTCATGCGGAACGGCAGGGCATGTGCCGGATCGTCGAAATCCCAGTGCGGGTAGTCGGTGGCGAACAGGATGCGGTCCCAGCCGATCCACTCCATCGCCTCGGCCAGATGCTCGCGCGGCTCGGGTTCTTCGACCGGCTGGGTGGTGAACCAGATATTGTTGCGCATATATTCGGACGGCTTGCGTTTCAGCTCGGGCAGTTCGTCGCGCAGCTTGGCGTGGTGGCGGTCCAGCCGCCAGGCGAGCGCGGCGGCCCAGGCGAAACCGCCCTCGATCAGCACCACTTTCAGGCTCGGCCAGCGGTCGAACACACCCTCCAGGATCAGGCTGGCGACCACCGCCTGCTGCGCCTGCGCGTGGCCGACCATTTCCTCGATATAGTAGGATCCCCAGCCGGCGGCGGTGATCGGCCAGCCGCCATAGCCGAAGGCGTGGATGCCGACCGGCAGGCCGGCTTCCGCCGCCGCCGCATAGATCGGCCAGTAGCGCCGCTGCCCCAGCGGCTCGGCGGTGCGGGTCAGCAGCAGCACCTGGGCGAAGTTGCGGTCCCCGGCGCGCAGTTCAATCTCGCGCGCCGATGCCGGTCCGTCCTCGTACGGCACCACGACCGAGCCTTTCAGCCGGGCGTCGCGTGAGGTCCATTCCGCGATCTGCCACTCATTCGTGGCATGGGTGATCGCCGCCGAAAGATCGGGGTTCATCGCCCCCTGCCCCGATGTCAGCGGGTTCAGCAGTCCGAACCCGACATTGTTCGGATCGAGATGCTGGGCCGCCATGAATTCCAGGCTGGACCCCGGCATGTCGCCCTTCGGCCAGGCATCGCGCCGGCAGGCCTGGGGCTGCGCCTTCGGATAGGCCGGACCGCGCTGCCAGGGCTGGCGATAGGTCACCCCGTAGGTCTGCACGTGGTCCTGCCAGCGCTTCGCCAGATACGGATACAGCGTCCGGCTGACCCCACCGATCCCGGTGCCGGCCGGCCGCGGATGGATATCGCAATCGGCGATGGCAAGCCGGGTCGAACTCGCGGCCTGCGGGGCGGGTTGTGGGCGGACATCGACGGTCATGGCGTGCTCTCCCTCAGGCGCGGATAGGTCCGGAGCGGGTTCTCCACCATGATCTTCCGCACCAGGCGCGCGTCCAGCCCGTCGGGCAACGCCGCGGCGCCGTCGAACTGCCAATGCGGGTAGTCGGTGGAGAACAGCAGCATCTCGTCCGATCCGAGATGATCGATCAGTCGCGCAACCTGCGCCGCATCGCCGGTGACGTCAAATGGTTGCAGACTGAGGCGGACGCGCTCGCGCACGATCGTGGTGGGCGGGTCGGAGACCCAGGGGATCTCGCTGCGCAGTCCCTTCCAGAACTTGGTCAGCCGCCACAGATGCGCCGGCAGCCAGGACACCCCGGATTCCAGCAATACCACGGTCAGGTCGGGGAACTTGGCAAACACGCCCTCGGCCACCAGCGACGTCAGCGTGGACGCGAAGGCGCCGGCCTGGCTGACATAGTCCTCGGTGAAACTGCTCGCCCAGCCGACCGGCGTGGTGGGGTGGCGATACAAGCTGCCGGCGTGGATCCCGACCGGCATCCGATGGCGTGCCGCGGCTTCATAGATCGGCCAGTTCTGCCGCCGTCCGGCCGGGATTTCGCCGCCCACCAGCAGCAGCACCTGCACGAATCGCGGGTCGGCGGCGCGGTGCTCGATCTCCGCCGCCGCCAGTTCCGGATTGGTCATCGGCACCACGACCGAGGCGCGGAACCCCGGATCACGGTCCAGGAACGTCGCCGCCACCCAGTCGTTGACGGCGCGGCAGAACACCCCGGCCAGATCGTCGCTGAACAGCACCTGCGCGCCATACAGGCAGTTCAGGATCGCGGTCCCGGTACCGAACGGGGTCATCGCCTCGGCGCGCAGCCGTTCGGGCGTGGATGCGGCCTGGCCTTTCGCATCGCGCCAGTCGGCGCGGACCGTCAGC
>JAKAZJ010000110.1 GCA_021826565.1 Pseudomonadota bacterium
ATGGTCGAACACACCGAAACGGATCATGTGGAGCGTCTTTCTCCCGGGGACCGGCGGAGCGTAGCCGGTGGCGGGCGCGGCGCAAGGGGAGGGCCAAGGGACGGCATGGACGCGGCCTCGCTCATGGCGCCATCATCGCACCAACCGGAGGAACCTGTGTCCCAGAACCCGATCTGGCGCCCGCTTTGCGCCCGCGCCGATCTCTCGCCCGACCTGCCGACCCGGATCGAACGCGACGGCACCGGCTACGCCGTGTTCCTGCTGGGCGATCAGCCCTACGTCACCGAACCATTCTGCACCCACGGGCCCGGGCTGCTCTGGGACGGCGATATCGAAGGCGAGGAGATCGTCTGCCCGTTCCACCAGGGCCGCTTTCACATCCCGACCGGCCGACCCACCGGCGCGCCCTGCACCGCGCCGTTGCGCGTGTTCCGCGCCTGCGTGATCGACGCGCAGGTCTGCATCGCGGACGCGCCGTGAGCAGCCCCCATGTCGCGATCGCGCTCGGCGATCCCGCCGGCATCGGACCCGAGCTGGCGCTGAAGGCCGCGACCGATCCGCGCGTGCTGGCGGTGTGCACGCCGGTGCTGTTCGGCGCGCGGGCCGCGCTGGAAACCCACGCGGCTTCCTGCGGGATCGGCACCCGGATCGTGACGGTTGACCGCGTCACCGATGCCGTTGCCGGACCGGACCGGGTGGCGCTGCGCGAGACCGGCACGGACGCCGCACCACAGCTCGGCGCGATCGCCGCGGCGCATGGCCGCGCCGCGCTGGAAGCCGCCGGTGCCGCGATCGACGCGGCGCTGGCCGGCGAGGTTGCCGCCGTCGTCGCCTGCCCGCAGACCGAGGCCGCGATCCACGCCGCCGGGATCGATTTCGACGGCTACCCGTCCTTCGTCGCCCGGCGTACCCGCACGCCGCCCGAGGACGCGTTCCTGATGCTGTGTTTCGATGCGACGCGGATCGTGCACACCACGCTGCACGTGTCGCTGGCGCGCGCGATCGCGCTGATCACGCGCGCGCGCGTCGGCCACGTGCTGGACGCCGCGCACGCCACCTTGCGCCGGCTGGGGGTGGCAACCCCGCGCCTGGCCGTTTCCGGCCTGAACCCCCATGCCGGCGAAGCGGGCGCGTTCGGCCGCGAGGAGATCGAGCTGATCGCCCCGGCGCTGGCAGACGCCCGCGCGCGCGGCATCGATGCCGAAGGCCCGTTCGGCGCCGACACCATGTTCCATCGCACCGGCTACGACGCCTTCATCGTCATGTATCACGACCAGGGGCACCTGGCGGCCAAGCTGCTGGCGCGCAACCGCACCGCGGGGCTGACGATCGGCACGCCGATCCTGTTCTCCTCCGTCGCGCATGGCAGCGCGCTGGACATCGCGGGCAGCGGCCAGGCCAGCCCGGAAGCCGTGATCGAAGCCATCCGCCGCGTGATCGGAGCCGCGCCATGCTGAAACGTGAACAGAACGAGCTGCTGACCCGCACCGGACCCGGCACGCCGATGGGCGCGCTGTTCCGCCGCTACTGGCATCCCGCGCTGCTGGCGCACGAGCTGCCCGCGCCCGACTGCCCGCCGGTGCGGGTGCGGTTGCTGTCGGAGCGGCTGATCGCGTTCCGCGATACCGACGGACGCCTGGGGCTGATCGATGAGTTCTGCGCCCATCGCGGTGCCTCGCTGTGGTTCGGGCGCAACGAAGCCTGCGGCTTGCGCTGCCCGTATCACGGCTGGAAATACGACGTGACCGGCGCCTGCCTGGAGGTGCCGTCCGAGCCCGACGATAGCGGGTTTCGCGATCGCATCCGTCTGAAATCCTACCCGCTGGTGGAACGCGGCGGCGTGCTGTGGACCTATATGGGCCCGCCCGAGCACCAGCCGCCGCTGCCGGCATGGGAATTCGCAATGGTCGCGGGGCCGCAGAGCTACACCTCGAAACGCCTGCAATTCTCCAACTGGTTGCAGGCGCTGGAAGGCGGGATCGATTCTTCCCATGTCTCGTTCCTGCACCGCGACGGCCTGCTGTCCGATCCGCTGATGAAAGGATCGCCCGGCACCCGCTATAATCTGGCCGACGCGCGCCCGGTGTTCGAAGTGGTGGAGCAGCCGGCCGGCCTGTTCATCGGCGTGCGCCGCAACGCCGAACAAGGGGCGCATTACTGGCGCATCACGCCATGGTGCCTGCCCGCCTTCACCATGATCCCGCCGCGCGGCGATCATCCGGTGCATGGGCATTTCTGGGTACCGATCGATGACGAAACCTGCTGGGCCTGGAGCTTCGACTACCACCCGACCCGTCCCCTGACCGTGGCGGAACGCAGCGCGATGGAACAGGGCAAGGGCATCCACACCCAGGTGGACCCGGTCACGTTCATCCCGCTGGCGAACCGGTCGAACGACTACCTGATGGACCGGGACGCGCAGCGGGACGGACGATTGTTCAGCGGCGTGGCCGGAATCGCGATGCAGGACGCCTCGTTGCAGGAAAGCATGGGGCCGATCGCGGACCGGACGATCGAGCATCTGACCACCACCGACAACGGCATCATCATGGCGCGCAACGTGCTGCTGCGCGTGGCGCGCGCGCTGGCGGACCGCGGCGCGGCACCGCCCGGCACCGGGCCGGAGGCGCAACAGATCCGTTCCGCCGCGGTGATCCTGCCGCCCGACGTCGCCTTTGCCGAAGCCGCCGCCGCGGCCCTGCGTGTACGGCCGGGCGAACGCCACGCCAGCGTGTAGGGCTTGCCTGCCGCGCCGGTCCGGCGCATGGCGGGCGCCAACCTTTCCCCTTCGGAACCGCCAAGATGCCCGAGACCTATCACGCCGGCCGCCATTTCCTGCAAATCCCCGGCCCCACCAACGTGCCGGACCGCGTGTTGCGCGCGATCGACCGGCCGACGATGGACCATCGCGGGCCGGAATTCGGCCAACTGGGCACGGCACTGCTGGCCGGGCTGCAGAAGGTATTCCAGACCTCCGGCCCGGTGATCGTCTATCCGGCCTCGGGCACCGGGGCGTGGGAGGCAGCGCTGACCAACACCCTGTCGCCGGGCGATACCGTGCTGATGTGCCGCACCGGCTGGTTCGCGACCTTGTGGAACGAGATGGCGGTGCGGCTGGGACTGACGCCGATCTTCCTGGATACCGACTGGCGGCGTGGCGCCGACCCGGCGGCGATCGGCGCGGCGCTGGCCGGCGACCGCGAGCACCGGATCAAGGCGGTCTGCGTGGTTCACAACGAAACCTCGACCGGCTGCACTTCGCGCATCGACGAAATACGCGCCGCGATCGATGCCACGGGGCACCCGGCGCTGCTGCTGGTGGATACGATCTCCTCATTGGCCTCGATCGATTACCGCCACGAGGCATGGGGCGTGGATGTGACGGTGGCCGGATCGCAGAAGGGGCTGATGCTGCCCCCCGGGCTATCGTTCAACGCGATCAGCGCCAAGGCGCTGGCGGCAGCCGAGCACGCCAAGCTACCGCGCAGCTACTGGGACTGGCGGCCGATGCTGGAGGCCAACAAGACCGGGTATTTCCCGTACACGCCCGGCACCAACATGCTGTACGGCGCAAACGAAGCGGTGAAGATGCTGCTGGAGGAAGGGCTGGCCAACGTGTTCGCCCGCCACGATCGCCACGCCGAGGCGACGCGCCGCGCCGTGCGCGCCTGGGGGCTGGAAATCCAGTGCGCCGAGCCGCGGCATTATTCGTCATCCCTGACCGCCGTACGCCTGCCGGAGGGGCACAGCGCGGACGCGCTGCGGGCGGTGATCCTGGAGCGCTACAACATGAGCCTGGGGAATGGTCTCGGGATGCTGAAGGACCGCGTGTTCCGCATCGGCCATCTGGGCGATTTCGGCGATCTGCAGCTTCTGGGGACGCTGGGGGGCGTGGAGATGGGGCTGCGCGCAGCCGGCGTGCCGCATCGGCCGGGCGGGGTGCAGGCCGCGATCGATTACCTGGCGGGGAACGCCTAGGGCGGACGGGTTTGGAGGCAGGGGCCGGCGCGGTGTAAGCCCGACCGATGCCGCCCCTCCCCGCCCCGCACGCCGCCGACCCCGCCGCCTCTCGCGGCCGGCTTTACGCGGAACCGGAAGCCGCCACCCGGTCCCCCTATCAGCGCGACCGCGACCGGGTGATCCACTCCACCGCGTTCCGCCGCCTGCAATACAAGACCCAGGTCTTCGTCAACCACGAGGGCGATTTCTTCCGCACCCGCCTGACCCATTCGATCGAGGTGGCACAGATCGCCCGCTCGATCGCCCGCGCCCTGGGGCTGAACGAGGATCTGACCGAAGCCGTCGCCCTGGCCCATGATCTGGGCCACCCGCCGTTCGGCCATGCCGGCGAGGAAGCGCTGAACCAGGCAATGAAGCCGTATGGCGGGTTCGATCACAACGCGCAGTCGCTGCGCGTGGTGACGTTGCTGGAAGCCCGCTATGCCGCTTTCGACGGCCTCAATCTGACCTGGGAAACCCTGGAGGGGTTGGTCAAGCATAACGGCCCGCTGCCGAAGCCGCCGCCCTACATTGCCGAATACGACGCACGCCACAAGCTCGATCTGAGCACGAATCCCTCGGCCGAGGCGCAGGTTGCAGCGCTGGCCGACGACATCGCCTATCACAGCCATGATCTGGATGACGGGCTGCGCGCGCGCCTGTTCGGCTTCGAGGAGATCGCGCATCTGCCGGTGGTGGCCGAGGCGCTGCGCGCCGCGCGCCACGCCAGCCTGGACGTGCCGCCGCCGCGGCTGCGCCATGAAACGATCCGCCGCGTGATCGACGCGCTGGTGGGCGACGTGATCGCCGAGAGTACGCGGCGGCTGGAGAAGCTCGCGCCGCGCGACGCCGATGCGGTGCGCCGGGCGAAGCGGCGGATGGTGGGGTTCAGCGAACCGATGGAGGCGGCGAACCGCGCGATCAAGGAGTTCCTGCACGCGCGCATGTATCGCCACTGGCGGGTCAACCGCATGACCAGCAAGGCGCGCAAGCTGACCGGGGAATTGTATCGGCTGTTGCTGGCGGAACCGGAATTGCTGCCCGATGACTGGCGCGCCCGCGCCGGGGAGGCAGGCGGGGCGCGCGCGGCGGTGACGGTGGCCGATTACGTGGCGGGGATGACCGATCGCTACGCGATGGACGAATACCGGCGGCTCACGGATCTGTCGGTCACAGGCTGATCGTCGCGCTGGAAATTCACCCCCGGCCGCTCTATATCCTGACGGCATCACTCTCAGGAGCCTCGCCGTGCGACCCGGCCCCACCACCCTGCGCGACTTGGCAGCCGCCGCCGGCAGCGTGATGGAGTGGCTGCCCGAGAATCAGGTGCTGCCGCCCTGCCCGTCCCGACCGGTGCCGGAGACCGATCCTCCCGCCGGATGCAGCACCGGCAGGCGCTCGAACGGCTGACCAGCGAGGCGGACGAACGAACACGCAACCGCGCCCAGCGCATCTCCCGCGCGTTTGCCGCATGCGGGCTTGCACTGTCCGGCGCGGTCGGTATCTGGAGCAACCCGTGGTCGCGGGAACGCTCGCCATCGTCGCCATCGGCGGGCCGACCGCCGCCTTCACCCTCGCCCGCACCTTGCCGCCACGGCCGGCCGCGCCGCCCCCGGAACCATGACCATGCCAGACCTGTTCGCCGATCTTCGCGCCCACATCCAGCACGCGCTCATCGCGCTGCTGCCCGACCTGCCGCCCGAGGTTGCCGCCCGGGTCGAGCTTACCCCCACCCGCGATCCGGCGCATGGCGATCTGGCGACCAATGCTGCCATGCTCGCCGCCAAGCCGGCCGGGCGTGCCCCCCGCGAGCTCGCGCAGGCGCTGGCCGAAGCGCTGCGCGCGCTCCCCGACATCGCCGAGGCCACGCCGGCCGGTCCCGGCTTCGTCAATCTGCGCCTGCACCCCAGCGCCTGGCAGCGGAGCCTGCCTGACATTCTTGCCGCCGGCATCGCGTATGGCGACGGCACCGCCGGCGCCGGCACCCGGGTGAACGTGGAATATGTCTCCGCCAACCCCACCGGACCGATGCATATCGGCCATTGTCGCGGCGCCGTGGTCGGCGATGCGCTGGCGCGGTTGCTTGCCAAGGCGGGTTATGACGTCACGCGCGAATACTACATCAACGATGCCGGCGCGCAGGTGGCGGCACTCGCCTGGGCCGCTTACTGGCGCTATCTGCAGGCGATCGGCACGAGCCTGACGGAAGAAGAATTCGCCGCCGAAGTCCCCGGCGGCCTGCAATACCGCGGCGAGTATCTGATCGATGTCGGCGCCGCCCTGGCCGAAGCGCATGGCGACCGCCTGGCCACCGCGACCAAGGGCATCGCCGCGCCCGAGCAATGGATCGACCTCGTGCGCGATCACACGGTCACGGCGATGCTGGCCGCGGTGCGCGAGGACCTGGCCGCCCTTGGCGTCGCGCAGGAGGTGTTCAGCTCGGAACGCGCGCTGGTCGCCTCCGGCGCGGCCGATACGCTGATCGAACGGCTGCGCGGCGACGGCCTGATCTACGAAGGCGTGCTGGAACCGCCCAAGGGCAAGACCCCGGAGGATTGGGAACCACGTCCGCAGACCCTGTTTCGCGCGACGCAATTCGGTGATGACGTCGATCGGCCGTTGCGGAAATCCGACGGCTCCAACACCTATTTCGCCAACGACATCGCCTACCA
>JAKAZJ010000111.1 GCA_021826565.1 Pseudomonadota bacterium
TTGAATTCCGCCGCCTATTCCCCCGGCGGTTCCCCCCCCTCTCTGGCGCCAGGCGGCACACTCAAGCGTGTAGGACGGTGCGCCGTGACCGGGTCAAGGGGTGTGAGCGGGCAGGATTCCCCGGCCACCCGGTGGTCCCGATCGCCGCTGGTTCCGTTTTTGGCGTTTCCCGGGTGGCCGCGATTCGGGGCCGGATGGGACGTCCCTGGATTCCGAGATCGGATGCAGCCGGGACGAAGCCGCTGGTTGCACCGCATAACCGAAATGGGTCCCCGGCCCGAGGCAACGGCGAGCGTATCCCAGGGCCGCCCGCTTGGGTGGCCGGCCGTTCAGTCGGGGTTGCTGCGGGAACGCCGAGCGCCGATCCGCCCGCGGGTCTGAAATCCAGGCTATCCCCCTGATCGGAATGGGCCAACGGCGAACCGCGGCTGGCTTGGGCGGGAATGGTGACTGCTTGCCCGCCCTTGCTCCGCCCCGCCCGGCAGGGCACAAAGCCCGTGTGCCTGCGGGACCCTTGCGCATTGGCGTCATCGGCGCCGGTCATTTCGGTCGCTTCCACGCGCTGAAACTGGCCGCGACGCCGCGCGCGCACCTGTCCGGTATTCACGACGCCGATCCCGAACGCGCCCAGGCGGTGGCGTGGGAGACGGGCAGCGCGGTCCGATCGCTGCCCGAATTGCTGGCGCAGTCCGACGCCGTGGTGATCGCCGCGCCGGCCGGCGCGCATCACGCCCTGGCCTCGGCCGCGCTGGAAGCCGGACGGCATGTGCTGGTGGAGAAGCCCATCGCCGCGACCCTGGCCGAAGCCGACGCGCTGGCGGGGCTGGCCGCGGCGCGCGGCCTGGTGCTGCAGGTCGGGCATCTGGAACGCTTCTCCGCCGCCCATGCCGCGCTGACCGGGCACATGGGCCGCGCGCTGTATATCGAGGCGACGCGGATCGCGCCGTTCAAGCCGCGCGGCACCGATGTGTCGGTGATCCTGGATCTGATGATCCACGACCTGGACCTGATCCTGACCTTGACCGACAGCCCGATCGAATCGGTCGATGCGGTCGGCGCCGCGGTGGCCTCGGCGCACGAAGACATCGCCAGCGCGCGCATCCGTTTCATCTCCGGTGCGGTTGCGACCATCACCGCGAGCCGCGTGTCGGCGCGCACCGAGCGGCGGATGCGGATCTTCAATGCCGACGGCTATGTGGCGATCGATTTCGCCAATCGCCGCATGACCGTGATCCGCCGCGGCGCCGGCCAGGCGCCAGGCTTCGTGCCGTTGAGCTTTGTGGAAGGCTTCGGGATGCAGGACGTATCGTGGCAGGACCACGACGCGCTGGAAGCCGAGCACGCCGCCTTCATCGCCGCCATCACCGATGGCGGGCCGGTGCTGGTGGACGCCGCAGCTGGGCGCCGGGCGCTGGCCGCGGCGCTGGCGGTGGGCGAATCCATGGCCGCGGCGCGGGCGCGAATGCAGGCCTCGGGACTGATCCCGTAGGCGGCTAAAAGGACAACAGCCGGTCCAGCAGGGCGTGATCCGCACGCAGTTCGGCGGCCGGCCCGGTATGGCGCACCGCGCCTTTCTCCAGCACATAGACCCGGTCGGCCAGCGCCAGCGAAAACGCCACGCCTTGTTCGGCGAGCAGGATGGTCATGCCCTGGGATTTCAGCTCGGCGATCTTCTCGCGCAGCAGATCGACGATCAGTGGCGCCAGCCCCTCGGACGGCTCGTCCAGCAGCAGCAATTCCGGGTTGCCCACCAGGGCGCGGGCGATGGTCAGCATCTGCTGCTCCCCGCCCGAGAGGAACCCGCCGCGCTGGTCGCGCCGCTCGGCCAGGATCGGGAACAGCTCGCAGACCCGTGGGATGGTCCAGGCGCCGGGACGGCGCGCGGCGCGGGCGGCGACATCCAGATTCTCCCACACCGAGAGTTCGGCGAAGATGCGCCGGTCCTCCGGCACGAAGCCCATGCCGGCACGCGCCATCCGGTGCGGGGCCGCGCCGGTCATGTCCCGCCCGTGCCAGATCACGCGCCCGGACCGCGGCGGGGTGATGCCCATGATCGAACGCAGGGTGGTGCTTTTTCCCACCCCGTTGCGGCCCAGCAGGCAGACGCACTCGCCCGCCGCCACTTCCAGCGAGATGCCGAACAGCACCCGGCTGAGGCCGTAGGCGGTGTGGATATCCTCGACCGACAGCAGCGCCATCAGGCGTGTTCCCCCAGATAGACGCGGCGCACATCGGCGTTGGCGCGCACTTCCTCGGGCGTGCCCTCGGCCAGCTTGCGGCCCTGGTACAGCACCGCGATTTTGTGGGCGATGCGGAACACCACGTCCATGTCGTGTTCGGTGAACAGCAGCGTCAGGCCGCGTTCCCCGGCGATGCGTTCCAGCAGCGCGATGGTTTCGTGTGTTTCGTTGGCCGACATCCCGGCGGTGGGTTCGTCGAGCAGCAGCACACGCGGATCCGAAGCAAGCGCGATGCCGAGTTCGAGCTGCTTCTGGTTGCCATAGGCGAGCACGCCGGCGACCGTGCCGGCCTGCGGCGCGAGCCCGATCGAGGCCAGCAGCGCCATCGTCTCGTCGCGGAACATGGCCTCGGCGCGGGAGAAGAAGTCGCGTCCCTTGCCGCGATGGGCCAGCAGTGCGGCCTGCACGTTCTGGAACACCGTCAGGCGCGGGAAGATGTTGGTCAACTGGAACGAGCGTCCCATCCCGAGCGCGCAGATGCGGTGCGGGGCAATGCCGGTGACATCGCGCCCGTCCAGCATCACCCGCCCGCCATCGGGGCGGATATGGCCGGTGATGAGGTTGAAGAAGGTGGATTTGCCGGCCCCGTTCGGCCCGATCACGGCGACGATCTGGCGCGCCGCCACCGTCAGGCTGACTTCGTTGACCGCCACGAATCCAGCGAAGGTCTTGCGCAGTCCGGTGATTTCAAGCATCGCCGCGCCTCGCCAGCAGCCGCCGCACGGCAGCGCCCCCGCGTGCCAGCCCCCCCAGGATTCCGCCCGGCAGCGCGAACAGCAGGATCAGCAGAATGCTGCCCAGCACGAACGGCCAGTATTGCGTGTAGTTGGTGATCTCCTGGTTCAGCCAGACCAGCGCGAAGGCGCCGACCGTGGGCCCCCAGAAGAAGTTCATCCCGCCCAGAATGGTCATGATCATCACTTCCGCCGATTTCGGCCAGAACACGTAATCGGGGAATACGCCGCGGTTGAAGATGCCATAGAGCGCGCCCGACAGCCCGGCGAAGCCGCCGGCCACCACGAACACCGATAATTCGTAGGCGCGCACATTGAGGCCGATGAACGCCGCGCGCTCGCGGTTGTCGCGAATTGCGGTCAGCATCCGCCCGAACGGGGAGCGGGTGATCTGACCGACGATCGCGATGCACACCGCGACCAGCGCCAGGGTCAGTACATAGAACCGCTGGTTGATGTTCAGATCGCCCAGATACGGAACCGAGGCCATCCAGTGCATGTTGGGGAACGGCACGTCGGCGATGCCCTGATCGCCCCCCGTCACCGTGTTCCATTTGAAGCACACCGCCCAGACGATCTGCGAGAACGCCAGTGTCAGCATGGCGAAATAGATCTTGGTCAGCCGCACGCAGAAGAACCCGAATACCAGCGCGAACATGGCCGCGCCCAGCCCGGAGGCGGGGAACGCCAGGACGAACGGCAGTCCGTAACTCTTCATCAGGATCCCGCACACATAGGAGCCGATGCCGAAATAGGCTACATGCCCGAACGAAATCAGCCCGGTGGTGCCGAGCAGCAGGTTCAGGCTGATCGCGAACAACGCGTCGATCGCGATTTCGGTGCCGAGGAAGGTTTCATAGCGGCTGCCGATCCAGGGTAGCGGCAGCAGCACCAGGAAGATCAGCAAGGTCCAGGGAATTCGGCGTGCGCTCATCGGATCGGTCGACCGAACAGGCCCCAGGGCCGCACGATCAGCACCACCGCCATCAGCGCGAATACCGAGAACAGTGAGAACTCCGGCAGGATCAGGATGCCGAACGAGAGCACCTGGCCGTAGATCATCGCCCCCCAGAACGTGCCCCAGAACGAGCCGAGCCCGCCGATGACCACCACGATGAAGGCCTGCACGATCACCTGCACGTCCATCCCCGGCACGATGCTTTCCATCGGCGTGATGAACGCCCCCGCGATCCCCGCCAGGAACGAGGACACCGCGAACATCCCGGTATAGATCAGCCCGACATTGGCCCCCATCGCGTCCAGCATCTCACGGTCGGCGGAGGCCGCGCGCAGCATCCGCCCCGCCGCGGTGCGCGCCAGCACCAGCCCCACCGTGATGGCGATCGCCGGGCCCACGGCGATGATGAACAAGTTATAGTACGGCACGGTATTGCCGAGCAGCTGGAAGCCGCCATCCAGGATTGGCGGGCGATGCACCGAGAGCTGCTCGGTGCCCCAGATATATTTCGCGGCGTCGCCCAGGATCAGCACCAGCGCGTAGGTGAGCAGCAGCTGATACAGCTCGTCCAGGCCATAGAGATGACGCAGCAGCAGCCGCTCGGTCACCGCGCCCAGCAGCGCCACGCCGAGCCCGGCGGCCAGCGCCGCCAGCCAGAACGCTTCGCCCACCGGATGCAGCCAGGTCACCACCTGCCAGGCCAGATACGCACCGATCATGTAGAACGAGCCATGCGCGAAATTGAGCACACGCATGACGCCGAATACCAAAGACAGGCCCGAGGCAATCAGGAACAGGAACATCGACGTCGTCAGTCCGGACAGGAACTGGCCGACGAGCAGGGAGGCCGTCATGACGTGGCGGCCTCCCCGTGACGATAACGAACGGTCAACTCAGTGTCCGGCCGGCTCGGGATTGTAGTAGGTCGGATCGGAGATGACCGCGAAGGGGAACTTGGGCGAACGCACCATCACGCCCCAGTATTCGCCGGCGTCGGCGTCGTGATTGGTGGCCGAGAAGGTACGCGGGCCGAGCGGGGTAGAATAGGTCATCCCCGACATGGCCTTCGACACCGCCGCTTCGTTGGTGGAGTTGGCGGCGCGGATACCCTGCGCGATCGCGGCGATGGTCACATAGCCCTGGATCGCCCAGGACGATCCGAATTTGATCTTGAGCGCCTTCGCCACCTTGGCATCGAACGCCTTGTCCGCTGCCGGCTGGTTCGGTCCGTCCCACAGCACCGGATCATAGGTATTGGTCCAGATTCCCAGCGGATAAGCGCTGCCCAGCGCGCGGGTCACGTCGATCGAGCCGGCCTCACCGCCATCGGCAAGCCGGTTGTGGATCGCCTTGAAATACCCCAGCGGCGTTCCCTGCTTGACGAAGCTGATGAAATCGCCAGCGAATTCGTCGCAATAGACCGCGTCCGGGTGCTTGGCCATCTGCGCGGTGATGAACGGGGTGAAATTCGCCTGCCCCAGCTTCGGCCATTCCTGATCGACGATCTTGATGTCCGGGCGCAGCTTGTGCAGCTCGGCGACGAAGGCGGCGATCGCGTCGTGGCCATACGCGTAGTCGGGCGCGATGGTCGCCACGGTGTGCACGTTCTTCCATCGTGCCACGATGATCGCGCCGGCCTGGCCCTCGATGGTGGTGTTGGAGGCGGCGCGGAAGATGTAGGGATGGAAGTTCTGTGGGTCGGTGAGCTCGTAGGTCTTCGCCGACGGGGCGACGAACACCACATGGTTTTCCTTGGCGATGGTCGAGACCGCCGGCGCCTCGGCGGAGGTCAGCGTGCCGGCCAGGAACTGCACCCCGTTCTTGACGATCAGTTCGCGCGCGAGGCGAACCGCCTCGGCCGGATTCGCCTTGCTGTCGCGCGGCAACAGTTCCAGTTTGCGCCCCAGGACCCCGCCGGCGGCGTTGATGTCGGCGACCGCGAGTTCCGCGCCCTTCAGGATGGGCACGCCATAGACGGCGGTGGGGCCGGAGAGGGGAATCGGGAAGCCGATCTTGATCGGCCCCTTGGCCATCGCCGCTACGGGCAACAGCAACATCGCCGCGGTTGCGGCGAGTAGGTGACGAAGTCGCATTATAGCCTCCCTGCGCGCCGACGGATGTGTCTCCGTTCGGTTCTGATGTCGGGATCGTGACCGACCGCGGCCGGGCTGTCAAGCGTCCGTCGCAGATCGACCATGCGTCAGGCGCATGGGCTGGCGCCCCGGTTTGCCTGCCCGGCTGGGTTCTGGCATACGCCGCCCGCGATTACGTTCCGTTCATGCCTCCTGATCCGTGCCCGTTTGGGCCGGGCCGTGGGGTTCACGTGTACACACAGGGAAGCTTCCTTATGTCCCTCGCCTTCATCGTCATTATCGTCTGCGGCGCGTTGGCGCTGCTCTATGGGCTGGTCTCCGCCCGCCAGGTTCTGGCGGCCGATGCCGGTTCGTCGCGGATGCAGGAGATCTCCGCGGCGGTGCAGGAAGGCGCGCGCGCCTACCTCAACCGCCAGTACATGACCATCGGCATGGTGGGCGTGGCGGTGGTGATCTTCCTCGGTCTCACGCTTGGCATTCATGTCGCTATCGGCTTCCTGATCGGCTCGATCCTGTCGGGCGCGGCCGGGTATATCGGCATGAATGTCTCGGTGCGCGCCAATGTCCGCACCGCGCAGGCATCCCGCAACGGGCTGGCCGCGGGGCTGGATATCGCCTTCAAGGCGGG
>JAKAZJ010000112.1 GCA_021826565.1 Pseudomonadota bacterium
AGGCGGTAGCACCGAATGCGCTGATCGTTTCGACACGCGCACTGGCGCAGCGCGGGCAGGCGAGCGGCCCGCCAGGCGGCGCGATGCCGGCCGCGCGCAACTTGGCGTGCGCGGCCGGGGTCAACGAAGCGGTGTCCCAGGCGGGGGCCAGTTCGGTCCGTACCAGCGCCGGCCCCAGCCCCGCGCGGTCCAGCGCCGCCTCGATCTCCCAGCCGATCACGACCATCGCCGGGCAGCCCGTATAGCTGGGGGTGATGGTGACCTCGATCCGGCCGTCACGGTCGGCGACGTCGCGCAGGATGCCCAGATCGGCGATCGTCAACGGCGGCAGTTCCGGGTCCTCCACCGCCGCGACGGCGGCCCGGGCGCGGGCCAGGCGCCGCGTGCTCACCAGACGGCTCCGGGATGGGCACGGGCAAGGGACTGCATCTCGGCCAGCATCTTGCCGAAGGCTTCGGTATGCCGACCGGCGCGCCCGCCGGTCTGCGGCCAGTCATCGGCCGGACGGTCCAGCGTCGCGCGGGACAAGGTGGCGGTGACCGTCGCCTCCCACGCGGCGCGGATCGGGGCGGGATCGGGCAGGATGCCGGCAACGACAGCCACAGGGTCCAGCGCGGTCAGCGCCTCCTCGGCGCAGGGCCATAATGCGGTCAGCGCGGCTTGCGCGCGGGCGTGGCTCTCCTCGGTGCCGTCGCCGAGGCGGACCAGCCACGCCGCGGCGTGGCGCAGATGATATGCGGACTCCTTCTCCGCCTTGGCCGCGATCGCGGCCAGCGCGGGCGCGACGGACGCGCAAGCGGCACGCCAGAACGGATCGGCATGGGCGGAGAACAGAAACTGACGCACGATCGTTTGCGCAAAATCGCCGTTTGCCTGCTCCACCAGCAGGCAGTTGCGGAACGCACGATCGTCGCGGAAATAGGCCAGCGTATCCTCGGTCTGCCCCGTCCCCTGCCCCGTCTCCTGCCCCGTCTCCTGCGCGACCACGGCGTACAGCGCGCGCGCGAGACCAATCTGGTCCAGCGCGAGATTGGCCAGCGCCAGGTCTTCCTCGGGCGTCGGCGCCCGGCCGCACCATTCGGACAGGCGGTGGCCAAGCACCAGGGCGTCATCGGCGAGCGGGAGTAGCAGGTCGGGCAGGATCGACATGAATCGCCTATAGCGCGTTTCGCGCCGGATTGGGCAGCGGGATCGACATGTCAGCCCGGCCCGGCCGGACGCCGGCGAAAAAATCGCGATAGCGCGCCCGCAGGCGGGCATCGTCGTACATCCGCTCGGCGACCGCGCGCGCCGCGGCCGAGACGCTCGCGTAGTACGCCGGGTTGTCCCATAGCGACACGACGGCATCGAACCACGGGCGGATCTCGGCCGCCGCGGGTAGCCGGGTTTCCCCGGCAGCCATCCAGGCCGGAACCGGCAGCACGATCCCTCCCTCGGCCACGGTTTCGGCCAAGCCGCCGCGGTCGCTGACCAGGGCCGGGATGCCGTTGTGCACGGCCTCCGCCGCCACTCGCCCGGAGGGTTCGGCAAACAGCGACGGCACCAGCAGAATCCGTGTCAGCGCGAAGATGTCCCGTGGCCGTGGCAGCGGCGGGCTGACCCGGATCTGCGGCTGGCGGGCGAAGTCGATGATCGGGGTCTCGGTCGGCGACGCGGTGGTCATGCGCGATTCAACCACCAGGAGCGGAATCTCGGCGCGCGCCTCCGTAAGCATGGCGGCGAGGCGGGCAAACAGCGCCACGCCCTTGTGCGGTGCCGGGTGGACGAAGGTGACGAAGCGGCGGTTTGTTTCAGATGCCAACACGTCCCCCGCCACCATCGGCGTCGGCAGCGCTGTGCTGGATAGCCCGATCCGGCCGGCATAGTGGGCGGAGAGAAAGGCGCTGCATGTCAGCACCGCGTCGGCATGGCGGAACCAGCCTGGGTCCTCGTAGCCATAGCCGCGGAGGGTAACGATGGTGGCGATGCCCCGCGCCCGGGCAGCGCGGAGCGCGTCCTGCAAGACCGGGTGGCCGCCATAGGTCAACACCCGGTCGGGGCGAAAGAGATCGAGCAGATCGGTGAAACAGGCGAGATACTGGGCGGTCTCGCGCGGGTCGGTCGCGGGCGGATAGGTGCTGGTGCCGACCGTCGTGACCGCAACACCGGCCACGGCATAGTCGTACACCGGGCACGGCCCGAGGACATGACGGAGACAGGGGACGACGCCAAGACCGGCGAGATGCCCCACCAGCGAGGTTCCCGCCGGGCTCGCCTCGAAGACAGCGGTGGAGAGCACGTGGCAGGCATGGCCGTCCGCGGCGAGCCATTCCACCATGGTCCGCACGCTGCGCGCCGCGCCGCTGGTGGCTTCGGTATGGACGTTATAGCTAACGAGCAGGACGCGCATGCAGGTGGCGGGCGGTCCCGCGGTTTGCCGATCTGGCATCCATCAGCGCCACTTGTGCTTGCGTGATCTTCTCCTGGGCCATCCGCAGCCTCGCCGCCAGGCGCAGCCGGCAGGCGCAAACTGCGACGTCGCGAGACAACGGCTTGGTTGGTAATCGATGCTGCGGAATGGAGCAATCGGTCCCAGCCTGCGTCACGGCGCCACGGGGTCGCGGCGCGCGCGCCTGCCATCCGTGCGGCGCAGATGCACCGCGCGCGCCATTTGGGCATACTGCGATCCTGGCCCAGCACGGTGGGCGGACGCAGCAGAGGGAGCGCCATGCGGCGGATCGAGAACGCGACGGCGGCGCCGCGCGCGCCCCGGGCGGTGGCAGACGCTCAGACCTCCACCGGCCCCGCAACGCCGGTAGCCCATCGCGGCATCATCACCGTCTGCGTCATCGGCGCCACCCTGGTGCAGGCGCTGGACCAGACCATCGCCAATGTGGCGCTGCCCTATATGCAGGGCAGCTTCTCGGCCAGTTTCGACGAGATCACCTGGGTCCTCACCTCCTACATCATCGCCGCGGCGATCATGACCGCCCCGGTCGGGTGGCTGGCAGCCCGATTTGGGCGCAAGCGGCTATTCGTGACGGCACTGGCCGGGTTCACGGTGACGTCCATGATGTGCGGGGCGGCACAGACGCTGACCCAGATCGTGACGTTCCGGCTGCTCCAGGGCATGTGCGGGGCCGCCCTGGTGCCGCTGTCGCAGGCGACGATGCTGGACATCTATCCGCCCGAGAAGCGCGCCTTCGCCATGGCGATCTGGGGCATGGGGGTGATGATCGGGCCGATCCTGGGGCCGACGCTGGGCGGATACCTGACCGATTTCTACAACTGGCGCTATGTCTTCTACGTCAACCTGCCGTTCGGGCTTTTTGCCACCTTGGGGCTGATCCTTTTCATGCCGGGCGGGCGCGGGCACTCGGCGCTGCGGTTCGACTGGATCGGCTTCGCCGCCCTGGGCATCGGCATCGGCAGCTTGCAACTGATGCTGGATCGCGGTCAGGAACTCGACTGGTTCGGTTCGCGTGAGATCGTGGTGGAAGCGGTGCTGGCGGGGCTGGGTCTTTATCTGTTCGTGGTGCATGTGCTGTCCGCGAAACGCCCGCTGATCCGCCCAAGCCTGTTCCGCGACGTCAATTTCGCGGCCGGGGCGGTGATGATGTTCGCGGTCGGCACGATCCTGGTCTCCACCATGTCGCTGATGGCGCCGTGGCTGCAGGAGCTGGGCGGGTATCCGGTGGCGACCGCCGGGTTGGTGATGGCGCCGCGCGGCATCGGCAATCTGGCGACGATCGTGCTCAGCGGGCGGCTGGCGCAGCGGATCGACGCGCGGCTGCTGGTGGGCGTGGGGCTGGTGCTGATGATCTGGTCTTTCTGGATCATGACCGGATGGACGCCGGATGTTTCGCCGGAGGTTTTGATCGCGGCGATCGTGATCCAGGGCGCGGGGCTGGGGCTCTTCTTCACCCCGTTGCAGGTGCTGGCGTTCGCCACCCTGCCGGTCGCGCTGCGGACCGAGGGGGCTTCCATGTTCGCGCTGTTCCGCAATATCGGCGCGGCGATCGGGGTGTCGGTGACGGCATCCCTGCTGGCGCATAACGCGCAAGGGCTGCATGCGATGATCGGGGCCAGCGTCACGCCGTTCAACCGCGCGCTGGCGGCGGTGCCGCTGTGGAATCCCGCCACGCGGCGGGGCGCGGCGCTACTGGCCGACGAGATCACGCGCCAGTCGCAGATCATCGCCTATATGGATGATTACAAGCTGCTGATCTTCACCACCATGCCGAGCCTGCTGCTGCTTCTGCTGATGCGCCGGCCGCGCGGCAGCCAACCGGCGCCGTCCGGCGCGGTGGCGATGGACTGAGGTCACGCGCTACGCCAGATCGACCTCGGCGCCCAGGAACAGCCGCGCCACGCGCGGGTCATCCAGGATCGACCGCGCCGTTCCGGTCAGGCGAGTCCGCCCGGTTTCCAGAACGACGCCGTAATCGGAGATCTCCAGCGCGCTGCGTGCGTTCTGTTCCACCATCAAGATGGAAACACCGGCGGCGCGCAGCCCCTGCAAGGTGGCGAACACCTCCTTCACCATCAGCGGCGACAGGCCGATGGAGGGTTCGTCGATCAACATCAATTTCGGCTCCGCGATCAGTCCGCGCGCAACCTCCAGCAGCTTCTGCTGTCCGCCGGACAGGGTGGAGGCTTGCGACGATGCCCGCTGGCGCAGGATCGGAAAGCGATCGAGCGCGGCTTCCACCCTGGGCCGCATCGCCGCGGCCGACCCGAGTGCGACCCCGCCCAGTTCCAGATTGTCGCGCACCGACAACTCGGGGAAGATGTTGCGCCCCTGCGGCACGTAACACACTCCGGCGGCAATCAGCGCGCGCGGCGAGGCCCCGGTCACGTCTGCCCCATCCAGCAGGATCCGCCCGCCGGTCAGGCGCAGCAAGCCGAACACCGCCTTGAAGCAGGTGGATTTCCCCGCCCCGTTCGGCCCGATCACGGTGGTGATCGCGGCGCGGGCGACCGCGAAACTGCATTGGTTCAGGATCGTCATCCGGCCATAGCCGCCGGTGACCTGGTCCAGCTCCAGCACTGGGGCGGTGGGGTCAGTGGCCAAGATAGGCCTCGATCACGTCCGGGTTATTGCGCACGTCATCGGGCGGACCATCGGCGATCACCTGACCCTCGGCGATGCAGATCACGCGGGTACACAGCGACATGACGAAATCCATGTTGTGCTCGATCACCACGAAAGTAGCGCCAGCCTCGGTGTTCATCGCCCGCAGCCGCTCACGGAAAGAGCCGAGCAAGGTCAGGTTCACGCCGCCCGCCGGCTCATCCAGCAATACCAGGCGCGGGCCGGCCATGAACGCCATCGCCGCGTCCAGCAATTTCTGCTGGCCGTACGACAAGCCACCCGCCGCCAGATCGGCGATATGGGTCAGCTGGAACAATTCCAGCATCCGCTCCGCCGCCGCGGTCAGTCCCGCATCCGGCCGCCCGAACAGACGCGAAAGCCGCGAGCCGACATGCTCCTGCCCGGCCAGGATCAGGTTCTCGCGCGCCGAGAGCTGCGGGAACACCTGCAACAACTGGAAGGTGCGCGACACCCCGCGCCGGTTCAGCAGCGCCGGCGCCATGCCGGTCACGTCCTTGCCGTCCAGCAACACGGTGCCGGCGGAGGGTACCAGCTGGCCCAGCAGGCAGTTGAACAGAGTGGATTTGCCGGATCCATTGGGGCCGATCACGCCCAGGATCTCCCCCTCGGCGACCTGGAACGACACGCCATTGACCGCCCGCACGCCGCCGAAATGGCGGTGCAGGTCGCGCGCCTCCAACACCGGCGTCACGGCTTGCCCCGGGCGCGCGCCACGGCGCGTTCCGCCAGCCCCACCAGCCCTTCGGGCGAGAACACCAGCAGCAGGATCACCGCAGTGCCGTAGATGACCAGGTAGTAATCTTTGAGGAAGCGCAGCCATTCCGGCAGCAGCACGGCCACCAGCGCACCCAGATACGGCCCCAGGAACGAGCCCGATCCGCCCACCACCACCATCAGCAGCAAGCTGAACGAAAGCGTCAGCGCGAACGGCGTCGGCTCGATATATTGCACCAGCGGCGCGAACAGCGCGCCGGCCACACCGCCCAGCGCGGCGCCGATGGCGAAAGCGAGCAGCGTGTAGTCCCGCACCACCACGCCCAGGCTGGCGGCGCGCACCGGGTTCTCGCGCAGGGCAACGAAGGCGCGGCCCCAGGGCGAGCGCAGCAGCCACCAGGCGCCGAAACTCACCGCCGCCAGCACGATCAGGCACAGCAACAGATAGCCCCGCCCGCTGGTGAATCCGGCCGGCCGGTGGATATGGTCGATACCGTAGATACCGCCCGTCAGCCACGCCTCGTTGCGGAACACCAGAAAGGCGATGGTTGCCAGCGCCAGGGTGACGAACGCCAGGTAATGCCCCTGCACGCGCAGCGCCGGAAACCCGAGCAGCACGCCGAGCGCAAAACACAGCCCCGCCCCCAGCGCCAAAGTGGCGCCGAACGGCCAGCCATGCGGCAGCAGGATCGCGGTGGTATAAGCTCCAACGCCAACAAAACTCGCCTGCGCCAGCGAGATCTGCCCGGCATAGCCCAGGGTCAGATTCAGCCCCGTC
>JAKAZJ010000001.1 GCA_021826565.1 Pseudomonadota bacterium
GGCGGTATCCGCTGGCCGGCCTGCTGTTGATTGCGGTAGCGGCGATGCTGTCCGGCCGGCGCGATCAGTTGGGGATCGTGCGCTGGGGCCGGCGGTTGCGTCGCGAGACGCTGGCGGCGATCGGGGTTCATCGCAACCGTATTCCCGCGCCGTCGGTGTGGTCTGAGTTGTTCCGCAGCCTCGATGTCGGGGCGTTGGAACGGGCCCTGGGCGGCTGGGTGCGCGGCGCGCAGCCGGCGGGGCAGGTCGCGATCGACGGCAAACGGTTGCGCGGCAGCGCCACGGCCACGTCGCCCGGCGTGCATCTGCTGGCGGCATTCAGCGACCACCTGGCCGGCGTGATCGGCCAGTTGCGGGTGGCACCCGAGGCCAACGAGATCACCGCAGCGGTAGAACTGTTGAAGACGCTGCCTCTGAAGGCGTCATCATCACCGGCGATGCGATGTTCACCCAGCGGGAGATTTGTCGTCTTATCATCGAACGGGGCGGGGACTATTTCTTCACCGTGAAAGACAACCAGCCGGCGCTGAAAGCCGACATCGCCCTGGCCTTCGGGCCGGATTCCCCCCTGTGCGGAATGGTCGCCGCCGCCTGACCGCAGCAAGGCGGCCCGAACCCGCGACAAAGCCCATGGCCGGATCGAGACCCGCCGCATCGAGGTGACCTCGACCTTGGCCGCGCATCTCGCGCCGACCTGGTCCGGCGTGGCGCAGGTCTGCCGCCTGACCCGCCAGCGCCGGCGGCACGGCAAACAGAGTACCGAGACCGTCTATGCCATCACCAGCCTGACCGCCGCCGAGGCCACGCCGGCGCGCCTGCTCGCCTTGGCGCGCACCCATTGGGGGATCGAGAACCGCCTGCACTATGTGCGCGATGTCGCCTGGGGAGAGGATCAGGGGCGAACCCGCACCGGCGCAGCACCCCAGGTGCTCGCCGCCCTGCGCAACGCCGCCCTCACCCTCATCCGACGCCGCCGCCTCACCCCAGCCGAAGCCTTCGACCACTTCTCCGCAGACCAGCACAAAGCCATCACGGCGGTCCGACAGGGGAGAACCGAATGACCCTGCGGCCCTATTGACAGCGCTTCCATGAGAGCGTTTTCATGTGGAGCGTGGGAGGAAAACAAGTGTCGGGATACCGGCGGCCGTTCAATGGCATCAACCAAGTCGCGCCGTCGTGTATCGGCCGGCAGGGTATGATGCTGCCAGGTCGGCTGCGGTCTCTCGTCTCCCTTCCGCCGAATATTAGGAGAGGACCAGCAATGAATCCGAATGGATGGCGTCCGCGGCGGCGGCAACTCCTCACCGGCGGCGCTCTGGCTGCCGGCACATTGATGTTGCCGGGCAAGGCGCCGGCGGCGATCGGCAAGAAGCCGCTGTCTGGCGTCACCCTCAACGTCTCATGCTGGAGCGCGCCTTATCCGCTGTTCCTCGCCAAATACATCCCCGAGTTCGAGGAGCTGACCGGCGCGCGGGTCAGCTACACCACGCCGTCGTTTCCGATCTATGACCAGCGCATGGACCTGGCGCTCGCCACCAACAGCGACGCCTACGACGTGATCAACGTCACCTTCATCTTCATCGGCCGCTGGATCGGCGCTGGCTGGGTCACGCCGCTCGATCAGTTCATCGCCAACCCGAAGCTCACGCCGGCCGGCTGGGACGTGGCGGATTTCCTACCGGGGACCACCAACGTCTTCAAGGATGCCAAGGGCCAGCTCTGCGCCATCCCCTGGATCGCCGACATCACGATGGCCGGCGCCTCCCGCTACGACCTGATCCGCAAGGCGGGCTTCACCCTGCCCGACACCTTCGCCGAGATGCCGAAAATGCTGGCGGCGGTGAACGGGAAGGATGGCCTTCCCGGCTTCATCGTCGAAAACCACTACGGCTGGTCCTTCGTGGGCTACCTGCAGGGCTTCGGGGCCAACGTCTTCCGCAATCCCCCGCACGACCTGATGCCGGTGCTCGACACGCCGGAGGCGGTCGAGGCGGCCAGTTTCTTCAGCAATCTGCTCAGCAAATATGGCCCGAAGGGCGCGCTTTCCTACACCTATGACGAAGTGGTCGTCGCCCTGCAGAACGGCCAGATGAACTACTCCACCAATAACGAGGATTTCCTCACGCAAATGGCATCGCCCGGGAGTAAGGTGCGCGAGACCTGCGCCTTCTCGCTGTTTCCCGCCGGTCCCGCCGGCCGCTTCCCGCAGATCGCCACGCACGGCTGGGGCATCCCCGTCGGCTCGCGCAAGAAAGATGCTGCCTGGCAGTTCATCACCTGGGCGATGTCGAAGCCGCTGCTGCTGCGCATGTTCCGCGAGCAGGGCTGGAGTTCGGTCACCAGGAAGTCGATCATCGAGTTGCCCGAGTTCAAGCGCAAGCTGACCTACAACGGCTTCGACGTCGCCAAGATGTATCTCGACACCATCGATCTCGGCGCCAAGGGCTACATGGCCTACCGCACCGTGCCGCCTTATCCGCAGGTCGATCGCGAGATCACCATTGCCATCGAGAGCATCGTCTCGGGCGAGAAATCGGCGAAGGCGGCGATGGCGGCGGGGCAGCGCAACTCCCTCGCGCAACTGCGCCGTGCCGGCGTGAAGCTCTGATCCGAGCCCGATGAGAGTCGCCAGCGCCTGGTCGGTCGAACAGCGGCGGGCCTTCACCATCGGCCTGATGCCGGCGCTGGTTGTGCTCGCCGCCGTCACGCTTGGCCCGGCGATCTACCTGGTCGTCACCAGCCTGACCCCGCTTACCCCGGTCCGACCCGGCAGCGGACTCAACTTCTCCACCCCGCTCGCCAACTACCGCCAGGCGTTGTTCGAGAGCAGTTTCCTGCACTCGGTCTGGCTGCAGCTCGAGCTGTCGGCGATGACCGTCGGGTTGCAGACGCTGATCGGCCTCGGCCTCGCGCTGCTGCTGAACGTCGAATCCCGCTTCATGGAGGCGGTGCGCACGGGGTTCCTGGTGCCGATGGTGCTGCCGCCGATCGTGGTTGCGATCATCTGGAAGATCCTCTACACGCCGGGCATCAGCCCGTTGTATGCGGTGCTCGGGTTCTTCGGCGTGTCCGCGGGATCGCTGATCACCAGCCCGGCCACGGCGTTGCCGGCGATTGCGGTGGCCGACACTTGGGAGTGGTTTCCTTTCACCCTGCTGATGCTGCTGGCCGCCCTGCAGATGATGCCGCAGGAGCCGCTCGAGGCCGCGCGCATCGACGGCGCGAGCTCGTGGCAGATGTTCTGGTACGTGCGGCTGCCCTTCATCCGCCCGGCGCTCACCGTCGCCGTGTTGTTCCGCCTGATCGACAGCATCAAGGCCTTCCCGCTGATCTACGTGCTGACGAATGGCGGTCCCGGCTTGGCCACCGAGGTCACGAACTACTACGCCTTCGTCCAGACCTTTAATTTCGCCTATTGGGGCTATGGCAGCGCCATCGCGACCTTGATGGTGGCCGGCGTCTTCGTCCTCAGCCTCGCCATCGCCCGCCTTGGCGGCACTGTGGTCGATGAGTAGCGCCACTGTCTTCGCACCCGGCGCGCTGGATCGGGTACACTCCCGCCGCCGGCGGCACCCGCGGTGGCGGCGGGCGGCCGTGCAGGGTCTCGCCGCCGCCCTGCTCATGCTCGCGCTCGCGCCGGTGCTCTGGCTCGTGCAGATGTCGTTCCGCTCCAATTCTGACATTCTCAATGCCGGCCTCGCCTTCACGCCCACGCTTGCCAACTATCGGGCGCTTGCCGGCGGCGGCTTTCCGGCCTCCTTTGCCAACAGTCTGGAGGCGAGCACCGGATCGACTGTGCTGTCGCTCGTGATCGGCGTGCCGGCCGCGTACGCGCTGACCCGCTTCCCGTTCCGGTCGCGCGGGAAGATCGCGATGTGGATCCTGGTCACCCGCATGGCCCCGCCGATCGCCTTCACCATCCCGTTCTTCCTTGCCTACAGCTATGTCGGGCTGATCGATACGGTCTCCGGTCTGGTGCTGATCTATCTCACGTTCAACCTAGCCATGGTGATCTGGACCATGCGCAGCTTCTTCGCGGCGGTACCGCGCTCGCTGGAGGAAGCCGCCTGGATCGACGGCGCCGGCGTGTGGCAGGCGTTCGTGCGCGTCACCCTGCCGCTGTCGGCGCCCGGGTTGGCGGCCACCGGCATCCTGTGTTTCATCATGTCGTGGAACGATTTCTTCTTCGCTCTGATCCTGACGCGCACTCGCGCCATGACGGCACCGGTTGCCATCGTCAATTTCATGCAGTATTCTGGCTGGGAATGGGGTAAGATCGCTGCCGCCGGCGTGCTCGTACTGCTGCCAGTGCTGATCTTCACGTTCTTTGTCCGCTCCTATCTGGTGAGCGGCTTGATGGCCGGCAGCGTCAAGGAATAGTGCCGCGATCGGCAGACTACCCCACGGGAGCGCAATGACACATGACGACCGGTCGGCGGCCAACCCGTTCACAGCAACAGGACGCGGCATGAGCGCGGACGCCGGCACCTGGGACCATATCGTCATCGGCGCGGGGTCTGCCGGCTGCGCGATCGCCGCCCGTCTGTCGGCGGCGGGGCGCCGTGTGCTGGTGCTGGAAGCCGGCGGACCTGACAGCGGTCGGTGGCTGCGCATCCCGCTCGGGGTCGGTCGGATCATCCATGACCCAGGTGTGGTGTGGCAGTTTCGCACGGAGCCGGAGGCAGGGGCGGGCGGGCGGAGCCTCTATTGGCCGCGCGGCAAGGTTCTGGGTGGATCGAGCTCGGTCAACGGCATGATCTGGGTGCGTGGCGATCCCGCACGCTATAATGCATGGGGCGACACCGGCTGCCCCGGTTGGAACTGGCGGTCGATGGAGCCGGTGCTGCGCGGGATGGAGGATTTTCCCGGCGGCGACGCGGCATCGCGCGGGCGGGGAGGCCCCGTATCTATCGAAACCCTTGGCGGTGGTGACAAGATGACTGACGCCTTCCTCGAAGCCTGCCGCGGCGTTGGCATCCCCGCCAACCCGGACTACAACGGCGCCCGCCACGAAGGGGTGGGGCGGCTGCAGGTTTCCACTCGGCGCGGCGAACGCTGCAGCGCAGCCGTCGCGTATCTACGCCCGGCGCTCGGAAAGGATCGTCTGCGTGCCGAAACGCGGGCGTTCGTCCGTCGCGTGGTATTCGACGGTACGCGGGCGTGCGGGGTGGAATTTCTCCAGGATGGCGAGTTGCACCATGCGGCGGTGCGGCTGGATGTCATCCTGGCGGCCGGCGCAATCCAGTCGCCACAGCTGCTGGAGCTGTCCGGTGTGGGCGATGCGCGGCGCCTGCGGGCTCTCGGCATCCCGGTGGTGGCGGACCTGCCGGGCGTCGGGGAGAACCTGTCCGATCACTATCATGTCCGCGTCACCTACCGTTCGCGCGGCGTGATCACGGTGAACGACCTCGTGAACCGACCCTGGCGATATGGACCGCGCGCCTGGCTGGAGTACCAACTGCGCGGCACCGGGCTGCTGTCCGGCGTCTCGGCGACCGCACACGCGCTCGCCCGCACCACGCCCGAATCGCCCTATCCGGATACCAAGCTGCAATTGCACAAGATCAGCGCGGCCGATAATGCCGGAACCACGCGAGAGACGGGGCTCGACCGGTTCTCTGGCGTCTCGATCGGCTTCTTCCAGCTCTATCCGGACTCGCGCGGCTCGGTGCACGCGGTCTCGCCCGACCTGACGGAGCCGCCGCGGATCGTCGCCAATTATCTGGCGGCGTCAAAGGACCGTGCCGCGGTGGTGCGCGGGCTGCGGCTGACCCGCAGGATCGGCTCCCACCCGGCGCTGCTCTCCTTCCTTGTGGACGAGACCCGGCCCGGCACCGGAACCGTCGAGGACGCCGCGTTGCTCGACTACGCCCGCCAGGTCGGCCAGACCTCGTACCATCCGGTGGGCACTTGCCGGATGGGCAATGACGCCGATGCGGTGGTCGATCCTGCATGCTGCGTGCGGGGCGTCGAGGGGCTGCGGGTGGCCGATGCGTCGGTGATGCCGTTCCTGGTCTCCTCCAACACAAACGCGCCGTCCATCGCCATCGGCGAGCGCGCCGCGCAGATCATGCTGCACGGGACGAATGCCTGAGCTGGGGGGTGAAGGTCGAGGATTGAACGGGCTCCGTGTTTGTGGCGGGCCAATGCGTGGTATTCCGGCTACGGTCATGGAAGCGTTGTTGCTGACCGCAATCGTCTGGGCGCCAAACCTATGCTGCGTCGGGGGCGCGTCTATTGCAGTGCCCGCCGGGTCCCGCCGGTGTGCCCGGCTGAGCCGATCGGTCACGCTCGCCTGCGCGGCCGGTCGGGTTTCACCCAAGGTGTGCGAGCGCATGACCAGGCGTCCCCCCGGCGCGCCGGATCTGGAGCGGGGCCGTGGCCCAGCGGACGGCGACGAGCCCTGCTGTCGTGAGAAGCAGGAAATGACCGAGGAGCGCCTATTGACAGCGCTTCCATGGCGGCTATCGTGAACTGTGTATGATGAGGCACTGTCCTGTGGTCGATATGGGGCAGATCCAACAGCTCTTGTTGCGGGGCCATCCTGCATCTTCAACGGAACTGGCGAGGTTCCATCCGTGACCGAAGCCGCTCGGGCCATCTACTGCTTGCTTGACAACCGACTGATCTCTGATTGTGTCCCCCCGGGTGGTGTAGGAGCTATGGATAAGTGGCCCGCCGGAGCGACGGCCGAGTGTCCGGCGCAGGCGGGCTTCTTATCCACAACGGCGGCCACCGAGGTGGTCACCGTGGCGGCTCCGGATAGGGTTGGGTTGCGAGACGCACCTTCACCTCGAGGACCACCACGATGACCAATGGCAAGATCGCTCTTCGCGGGCTTCTGGAGAAGGGTTCCGACGCCGGCTTCCTGCGCGAGATGATCGGCTTTGCTGCCGAACGGCTGATGTCGCTGGAGACCAAGAGCCTTTGCGCCGCTGCCCCCGGCGAGCGGATGGCGGAGCGGCAGAACTAGCGCAACGGCTACCGTGACCGCGACTACACCACGTCCGGGGACACGGTCGATAGTTATTGAAGGCGGTCGGAGTAATATGGAACGTGCGGGGATGCGGGATATGAAACACGAAGACGCATATACTAGGCTGTTCGGGCAACTGAACACCCAGCGCAGCACGCTTTACGTGCTGAGGCTGGTCTTTGTGTCCGGAGGCGGGATGTTGCTTGATGGGTATAACATCGTCATCATCGGCCTCGCTCTGTCGGGAATAAAGACGGCATTCAATCCAAGCCACTTCGCACTGGTTCTAATCGGAGTAAGCGCTCTGGTCGGCGTCATGATCGGGGCCTTAATGAGCGGCTACATCACGGACAGAGCGGGACGGAAGTTCGTGTTCATCCTCGATCTCGCTCTCCTGGTGCTCGCTGCCCTGCTGAGTGGCCTTTCGCAAAACATTCCTGAGCTGCTCATCTGCAGGTTTCTCGTTGGCGTTGGCGTAGGAATAGATTTTCCGGTCGCGACATCGTACGTCAGCGAGTTGGTGCCGGCCAAACGGCGCGGCACGTACATGACACTGGTAATCAATTTCTTCAATGTGGGTGCGCTGATTGCTGTCGTCGTCGCGTACCAGCTTCATCCGCTAGGTCTCGATTTGGCCTGGAGATACATGTTGGCATTCAGCGCAGGACCGGCCGTATTGTTCTTACTTATACGCATAGGCATCGAGGAGTCGCCGCGATGGTTGTTCGAACGTGGCCGTGTACACGATGCCATCAGGGTCGTTGAGAAGGCGACTGGTCGACCGATTGGCGCCGACGACAAGGAGTATCTGTTGCACTCTGGCGTGCGCGAAAGAGGCCTCGCGCCCTACGTGGAGCTTCTCACCAGATATACCAAGGACACGATCTTTATCAGCATCTTTTTTATGCTGTTTCAAATCTTGTTCGTTTCGACAGGCGTGCTTGAGCCTCTGTTTGCTACGTCGCTCGGCGTGGCGGGCGAGACCACGGCGCTGCTTTACTGGTCCTTCGCGATCGTGGGGGTCGTCATGATCTCGATCCTAGTTGAGACGCCGCTCGGGCGGCGGCACACGGGCCTTATAGGTCTTGCTGGAACGTCCCTCCTGATCGCTGTTCTAGCCTTCGTCCCACATTCCTACGCCCTGGTAATTGTAATCGCGTATATCCTGCTGTCCCTTGTGATGAACCTGGCGGCGCCGCTGCACTTTCTCTATTCTCCAGAACTGTTTCCGACAAGGATCAGGGCAACGGCCGAGGGCTGGAAGCAGGGGGTCGGCAGGGCCGCAGGCATCGCGGTCGCGCTGCTGTCTCCGTTCGTCGGGTTCAACACCCTGATGTATATCATTTTTGGTTTCAGCGTACTTGCGTTCCTCAACCAATTGTTCTTGGCGAGGGAAACAAGAGGGAAAACGCTCGAGGAACTTTCGCAATGAACGCTTGTCCGCGGCTATGCATGCCTTCAGCGACCTCGGCAACGCTGGTCGCATGGTCTCGTCCACACCCGACGAAGCTCCCGCTGATTGTGCGGCGCGGCGCCATGGGCGCCGAGTCCCTTATCGTAATGGTGCGCCCGCGTGATCGGAGTGTGTGCAATCGAGAGATTGCGACCGGCCATTCTCTAAGACAGCTCGGTGAAGCTGAGCCTGAGCAAAGATACCGTCGCAAACACAGGACGCGGCCGCATCGAAGAGGCATGGCAGGCGCTCGCGCGCTTCGGGATCGAAGCCGATACGGCCGCGCTCAAAGCGCCCCGCGGCTCCTACGCCGAGCTGTTCCGGCGGCCCTGGCGGACACGCGCGCTCGCGGTTGCGAGCGTCTTCTTCCTCGTCTGCATCTCCAGTTTGCTTGGCACCATCGCCCTGTCCTATGTGCTGCGCACGGTCGGTGCGCTCTCGATGCAGGCAAGCCTTGCCTTCAGCGCCATCATTTGCTGCACCAGCATGGTGGGTGTGCCGATCGAGATGCTGCTGATCGACCGCATCGGCCGCCGCCGCCTCTTTTGCCGCGGCGCCATCCCCGAAGGCCTTGCAGCGGTCTCCACGATCGTTACCGGACCGCACAACCCCACCTTCCTGATCGTCGGCTTTATCGTCTTCAGCTTCTGCAACTGGTTTTGCATAGCCGGGAACGTCTGAGGCTGGGCGGGCGAACTTTTCTCCACCCACCTGCGTGGCCGCGGCCAGGGTTTCTGCAACAGCATGTGCCGGCTCGCCATTGCCATCGACATCTTCGTGGTTCCCGTGGGCGTCGCGGTCATTGGCTTTACTGCCTCCATTGTCCTCCTCACGGTTCCTCTGTTCGGAGTGACTCTGCTCGTCAGCCGACTGCCCTTCCTCGATGCTGGGGGAAGTAGCCTCGAGGCGTTGGCGCCCATGGTGGATTGAATTAATCCGTCAATAGAATGGTGGGCGGATCGGCTGCCCAAATGGAAGATGTCGGCTTTGATTTCTCTGGAGCCGGTGGGAAAACAGGAGGAAACATGATGAACCCGCATAAGACGACGGCCGGTTCTTCGGTAGCAGTTCGTTCACAGCTTCTTGAGTTTGATACGACCACTAGCATGACGCCGATTCGACGGCGTGCAATGATTCTGATCGCGCTGGGCGAGTTCCTTGATGGCTACGATCTCATCTCTATCGCCGGCGCCTTGCTTCTGTTGCACTCGCAGTTCCACCTCACGCCCTCGCAGACCGGCCTCCTTGGTGCCGGCGCATTCTTCGGTGCCGCCCTGGGGCTGCTGATCGCGGGTGACGTGGCAGATCGGATCGGGCGGCGTATCGTCTTCGTCTACAATTTCTGGTTTTTTGCGGTCCTCTCGCTCGCGTCCGCTTTCGTGATCGGCTATACGCAACTGCTTGTGGTGCGGGTGCTGCTCGGCGTGGCTATCGGCGCCGATATCGCCACGAGCATGACCTTGCTTGGCGAAATCGCGCCGCGCCACAGTCGCGGCGGCTGGACCGGAGCCGTGCCGCAGGTCGCCTGGACACTGGGGGCGCTCGTTTCCCTGGCCATCGCGCTTTTTCTGTTGGAAGCGGTGGGCGCGCAAGCATGGCGTTGGATGTTCGGCCTCGGAGCAATCCCGGCCATCGTCATTCTGCTTGGCCGCCGCACTCTGCCGGAATCGCCACGCTGGCTGCTATCACGTGGTCGCATTGCCGAGGCAGAGGCCGCGATGCGCCTGTTCGGCATCTCCCCTCGTGGCCAGGTGGACACCGCAGGTCCGGCCGCAAGCCACCCCGCGGCGGACGTCAATCCGGTTACCAGAGGTTCCTATCTCGACATCTTCCGGGCCCCCTATACAAGGCAGGCTTGGCTTGCAATCGTCATCGTTGGCTTCACCCCACTCGTCGGCGCATCCGCAAGTGTTGTTGGACCCTATGTCATTCACTTTGTCGGCCTGCTCGGCCCGATTGCTGCGTTGAAGGGCGGCATGCTCATCTGGATCGGCGGTCTTATTGGTTCGATCGTGGCGTTCCTGACCATCGATCGTATCGGACGCATCTGGTCGACCGTTATCTCCCTTTGGGGTTGTGCCGTCTGCATGGGGCTGCTGATCCTTCTGGTCAAACTTCCGGTCCTGTTCGTCGTCGTCTATGCAGTCTTCGGTGCGATGATCTGGTTCGGCGCGTCCTCGTTCTGGGTGTTGCCGACGGAACTTTTGCCCACGCATCTGCGCGCACGCGCCCAGGGACTCGGCAACGGCCTTGCGCGCTTCATGGTTGGTCTCACCACGTGGATTGTGCCCACCGGCATTGCCACCCTTGGGTTTGCTGGAACATTTCTCACGCTCGGTGCTTGTGGGTTCTTGATAGGCCTATATGCTTTGACTGGCCTGCGCTTCGAGCCGAAGGGACGCGACCTCGACGAATTGGCGCCAGACCTGCCGGTCACGGCTGCGTCGTCGGATTGAGGGACGTGCGATTATGCCGGCCGGACATCGGCGAGTGTCAAGCAGGTTGTTGCCTGGGAATCCGTAATGACCTGCTTCTTGGATGCGGCCCTCCTTGTGGTAAGCGACCGAGGCCGCGGAGCGGTTCCCTTGCTGGTGTTAAGTGTGCCACGGTGCTCGCTGCGGAGATCGGCGCGGCCCATAACGCTGGGACCACGCGGGAGACCGAGCTTGATCGGTTCTCCGGCGTCTCGATCCGCTTCTTCCAGTTTTGTCCGGACTCGCCGGGCCCGGAGGTGCCGCTGCGGATCGTCACTAATTGCCCGGCCGCAGGAATGACCCGTCGTGCAGGCCGATGGCCGACCGTCACGCCCCATACATTTCGCGCGTCACCTCCCGCAGCACGGCGAGGACGAGTCGGCTCGCCGGCGTCTCCGTGCGGCGATGCCAGTAGCTGAGACTGACCGGACGCTTCCATACCGACCCCGCGATCTCCAGCGCGGCCAATCGGCGGCCGGTCAGCAGGCGGTCGGGGAGGTAGCTTAGCAGATCGGTCTGGGCGACGACTTCCAGCAGGTACGGGAAAGAGTCGGTCTCGATCCAGACATCTGGCGCGCCGAGGCCCCGCTCGGTATAGAATTCGTCGAGGTGAGCCCGGGTGAGCACGTTCCGATTGGGCAGGATCCAGCGAACGGAGCGCAAGTCCCGCGGGTTCACCATGCTGCCGGCGAGCGGATGGCCGGAACGGGCGAACGCGACCACCCGATCGGCGAACAAGCACTCGTGCGTGAGGAGCCCGGAGACTGGGCGCGCTGGCATGGTGGTGATCGCGAAGTCGATCTCGCCCGCCTGGAGTGCGGCGAGCAGCGAATCGTTCAGACCGCTGCGAATCCGCAGCTGGACCGCCGTGCCCTGCGCCAGCAGCCGCGTGGTGACGGCGGGAAGCAGTGCGACCGCCATGCTTGGACCGGTGCCCAGCCGGACCAGGCGACGGGCGGAGGAGCGCATCTCCCGCATCGTCTCGGTGGTCAGCGTCAGCTCCGCGTCCAGCGATCGCGCATGCTGGGTCAGCGCCTCGCCGGATGCGGTGAGGCGAATGCCGCGCGCGTGACGTTCGAACAGGGCGACCCCGAGCTTCGTCTCGAGGCGCTGGATGCACTTCGTAAGGGCCGGCTGGGAGATACCCGCCGCGTCAGCCGCGCGATGCAGGCTCCCATGCTCGGCGGCAGCGAGGAAATACCGCAACTGACGAATTTCCACCAGGAATAACCCCCGGTTATCGATCTTCGACTTTGTACCAGTTGTAGGCTGATCCGGGAAGTGTCAGCGTCGGTGAAGCAAGGGAACAGATGCCACTTCACGTGGCAGTGTTGGCGCGAATAGCTGGAGGCAAGCCGCTTGAATGGATGGGGAGCCGCGACCGCCGTGGCCTGCATCGGTGCCCGCCACCGCGGTTCCCGTTCTTGCTCGCCCAGTACATAAGGAGATCCGCATGGCTGGCAGGCCCAATATCCTGATGATCACCTCGGACCAACAGCGCGGGGACTGCTTTGGCTTCGAGGGACGACGGGTCAAGACACCCCATCTCGACCAGTTCGCCAGTGAGGGCACGCGCTTCGCCACCTGCATCACGCCGAACGTGGTCTGCCAGCCATCGCGGGCCAGCATCCTCACCGGGCTGCTGCCCCGAACCCACGGCGTCTGGGACAACGGCGTGGACCTTGACGACGCGGTCGGGACCGCCGGGCTCGCCGGCCAGTTCGGGCGCGCCGGCTACCGGACCGGCTTCATCGGCAAGGCGCATTTCTCGACCTTCCACACCTTCGAACCGACCGGGAAGCCCGAGAACCGGGCCAGCACGCATCTGTACGGCCCCGATTGGTTCGGACCCTACATGGCGTTCGACCAGGTCGAGCTGATGGTGGGCGGCCACAACATCCACCTGCCGCAGCGTCCGCCTGATGGCCAGCACTACGAACGCTGGTACCACGCGGACGGCCGTGGCGAGGAGAAGAACCGTCTCTACTCCACACATCTTCCGCCCGACGTCGGCGCGGCGCAGACTTGGTATTCGGCACTGCCCCCGGCTTGGCACAACTCCACTTGGTGCGGCGACCGCACCATCGAGTTCATGCGCCGGAACCGGGGCGAGCCGTTCATCCTGTGGGCATCGTTTCCAGACCCGCACCACCCGTTCGATGCGCCGGAGCCGTGGGGCCGGTTGCACCACCCTGACGACGTGGACCTGCCGCCGTTCCGCGAGCTTGACCTCGAGCGGCGTCCCTGGTGGCACAAGGCCAGCCTGGAATCGACGCCGCAGCTCGCCGAGAGCAGCCTGCGAGCGTTCCGTGAGCGGTACTCCCGCACTCCCCGGCAGACCGACGAGCAGCTGCGGCATCTGATCGCCAACTACTACGGGATGATCTCGCTGATCGACCACAACGTCGGGCGCATTCTGATCGCGCTCGACGAGCTCGGTCTGCGCGAGAACACGATTGTAGTGTACACCACCGATCACGGCGACTGGCTTGGCGACCACGGGATCATCCTGAAGGGGCCGATGATGTATGAGGGGCTGCTGCGCATCGGCTGTATCTTCCGCGGCCCCGGGATCCCGGCCGGCAACGTGATCGGCGATCCGGTGTCCACGCTTGATCTGTCGGCGACATACTACGACTATGCTGGCCTCTCGTCGGCGCCGCCACTGCACGGGCGCAGCTTGCGCCCTTTGATCGAGCAGCGAGAAGGCCGCGACTACGCCTATAATGAGTGGGATCTGCACCCCTCGCGCTGCGGCGTCGGCCTGCAGCTGCGGACCGTGCGCACGCGCACCCACAAGCTCACCTTGGAACTGGGATCGGGTGCCGGCGAGCTGTACGATCTGGCCAACGATCCGCATGAGATGGACAACCGGTTTGATGACCCGGGAGCGCGCGCCATCCGCCGGGAACTGACCGACATGATCCGCGCCCGGCCCGACGATGCGATGGCGCAGCTACCGGAGCCCGTCGGCATGGCATAGGCGATTCCGTCCGGGTCGGCTGCGCCCGGCCCGGACGGCAACCCCACTGAAAACGGGACGGATCCACGCAAGGAGGAAAGCGATGATGTGGAGCAGGTTCGGGTCGGCGAAACGGGCCAACAGGACTGGCGATAAGCTGCTGAGCACGCTGGCCGTTGCAGCGCTGTTGGCCCTCGCGCCGTGGAGCACGGGACATGCGGCGGAGGCGAAATACACCTTGCGCGTCGCCTCCTGGGGCTCGCCAACGGCGCCCCAGGTTTCGGTGTTCGTCCCGGCTTTCATCCGGCAGGTGGAGGCGGGCAGCAAGGGGCAGATCGCGGTGCAGTCCTTCCCCGCCGGCGCCTTGGTGAAGGAACAGGACGTGCCCTCTGCCATCGAGTCCCACGTGGTTGACATCTCGCTGTCTACGATCGGCGGCTGGTCCTCGATCTCGCCGGCCGCGGCGCTGATGAATTCGGTGCTGTTCCGGCCGACGGACGCGAATTTCCAGGCCTTCGCCGGCGCCGGCACGCCGGTGTTCGCAGCACTTGAGAAATCGCTTCGCAAGCACGGAGTTGTGCTACTGTCCGTGCTCGACAATGGTCCGCCGATGGTGGTCTCGCGGAGCAGGATCACCACGCCGGCGGATTTCAAGGGCAAGGTGGTTCGCACCTACGATAAAGCGACCTCGGAGCTTATCCACACCCTGGGGGGCGCTCCATCCACCATGCCGGTCAGCGAGGTCTATCCGGCGCTGCAACGTGGAACCGTGCAGGCGGCAATCGGCGGGATCCAGGGTATCAGCGGCCTGAAGGAATACGAAGTCTCGAAATACCTGCTGAATAGCAATGGAGCGTTCGGCGTCGGCGTCACGCTTTACGTCATGAATGCCGCCGCGCTGAAGGCCCTGCCGGCCGACTTGCAGAAGGTCGTTATCGCAGCCGGCCATAGTGCCGAGCGTGCGGCCAACACGGCCATCATCGCCTCCTTTGCCGAAGACCTTCGGCAGATGCGCAAGCACGGAATGCAGGTGACGGAGCTGCAGCCGGGCACGCCGGGATACCAAGCCTTCATCGCGGCCCTCGCCCCGCTCGCCAAGGCCCAGGAAGGCCACTACCCGGTGGCCCTGATCAAGACGATGCTCGATGTCCGGCATTGACACGCCGTGCCCCCGCCACCGGCGGCCGGGGTCGTGACGACACGCTCACCCGTGGCGATCTTCGCGGCTGGGCTGACCCGGCTCACCTTGTGGATGTGCATCGCATCCGCCGTGCTCGCCGTGCTGCTGCCGCTGCCGGTCGCCTACGAGGTGGTGATGGATCAGCTGCAAATGCCCCCCACCTGGGTGTTCGAGACCTCCGGCTACGCGATCATCATGATCGCGTTCTCGGCCAGCGGCTACGGCTTGAACTCCGGCCACCATTTCCGTGTCTCGCTGCTGCCCGACAGGTTCCCCGCCCTCACGCGCCCGTTGGCCCGCTTCTCCGGCGTCCTGGAAATGATCTTCGGCTTGGTCCTGCTGGGGGCCGGGTCGCATCAGGTCTATATCGATTACATACAGAGGCTGCGGTCCGACACGCTGCTGGCGGTGCCGCAATACCTGCCTCAGCTGGCTTTCCCGATCGGCGGTCTGGTCATCGCGCTGCAGGGCTTCGCCCAGCTCCTTGTCCCATCAGTTCCGCGGAGGCTTGATGCCGTTCGGGGGTGACACGAGCTTCATCCTGATCGTCCTCGTGATGTTCGGGTTGATGGCCGCAAGCGTCCCCATCTTCATCGCCATCGGCATCGCGGCGATGGCGGGGCTCTACATGGTGTTCGGCCTGCAGCAGGCGACGGTGGATTTCACCTCGTTTCTCTGGCAGAGCCTGAGCAGCTTCGAGCTGGTAACTATTCCGCTGTTCGTGCTCGCCGCCATGCTGGTGCAGGAATCGGACGCCGGCAACGAGCTGTTTGACTTCGCCAAGGTCTGGGTCGGCTCGATCCCGAACGGCCTGGGCGCTGCCGTCATCGTCACCTGTGCCATCTTCGCCGGCATCTGCGGATCAAGCCCGGTGACCGCCGTCACAATCGGGCTGATCGCGCTGCCGGCGCTGGCACGCGAGGGCTATTCGGACCGCAGCCGCGGCGCCATGGTGGCAGCCGGCGGGACGCTCGGGATCCTGCTGCCGCCAAGCCTGCCGCTGATCATCTATGGCGTGCTGACGGAGACCTCGATTGGCAGCCTGTTCATGGCGACCGTCATCCCGGGTTTGCTGCTGGCGACCGCCTTCGGCGTCTATGTGACATTCGCCGCCGGCCACCGGGTGCGGGCGCAATCATACACCTGGCGCGAACGGATCACGGCGCTGCGGCGGGCGCTGCCGGTGGTCGTGCTGCCGGTCTTCATCATCGTCGCGATCTATTTCGGCTTGGTGACGCCGGCCGAGACCGGGGCGGTCGCCGCGATCTACCTGCTGGTGCTCGGTCTGCTGCGCCGACAGCTGAACCTGCGCAAGATCGCCCGCGCGGCATTCCTGGCTGCGCTCACCTCGTCGATGCTGCTGATGATTTTCGGGACCGGCTCGGTGTTCGCGCGCTACAGCGCGATCCTGCAACTGCCCCAGCGCCTGGCGGACGCCGTCGGTCATATCCAGGGTGGACCACTGCTGGTCTTTACCGGGATCATCGTGACTGACCTGTTCCTGGGGACCTTCCTGGAGTCAGGCGCGTTGACAATCCTGACCATCCCGATCTTCTTCCCGATCGCCATGGCGATCGGGCTGAGCCCGGTGCAGTTCGGAGTGATGATCGCGGTGAACCAGGAGATCGCACAGATCCACCCGCCGGCAGGGCTGAACCTGGTCACCGTGTCGTCGATCTCCGGGATCCCGCTCACCCGCATGATGCTCAGCATCCTGCCCTACATCCTGATCGAGATCACGATGGTGTATCTGCTCTATTTCCTGCCGCAACTAACTCTGTTCCTGCCGTCCCACATGAGCATGCGATGATGCACGATGTGCGCCGACCGGTGGACATGGAAGGGATCTAGCCGAATGCCGCATGCGCGCTACCTGCCGGAACACATGGGTTCGGCCACGATCGCCCCGCACGGCCCGTTCGAGGCCGGAAGCCATGCCGCGCTCACACTGACCTACGTCGCCGGGAAGTTCGGGATCGACGACAGCGGCCACCTGAAGATCGCCTGGCGTGGCACCTCCGACATGGCCAAGCCGCAGTTCCACGATCCGGCGGCGCCGAACTACACCACCATCGAGGCCAGCAACGGCGCCGTGCTGGAGGTGCGGGTGGACCGGGTCAACATCAGACCCTGGGTGAACACCCTGTTCATCCGGGTCAATCGCGGGTTCCTGCGCCAGGGGGATACGATCACAGTCCGCTTTGGCGACCGGCGGCAGGGGGCGCCGGGGCTGCGGCTGCAGACCAACGTCGAGCAAACATTCGAGTTCAAGGTCCTGGTGGATGCCTTCGCGACCTACGAGTTCACCGAGCTGGCGCGGTCTCCGGAGATTGCCCTGGTTGCCGGCGCCCCGGCGCGGTGGAAGGCGATCTGGCCGACGCTCGCCGTGGTGGGCGTGCCGTTCCGCCTGGCCGTGCAGGCCGAGGATGCCTGGGGCAACCCGACCGAACGTGCCGATGCGACGCTGCAGCTGCTGCCGTCCCGCCCGGTCACCGGGTTGCCCGAACAGGTGACCGTACGGCCGGGGGAGGGCGCGATCGTGCTCGACGATCTTCGCGCGGAGCAGCCTGGGGACCTGACGCTGCGCGTGCTCGACCGGGCCGGCCGCCTGCTTTGCACCGCCAACCCGCTGCGCGTCGTCACTGCGGCCGGGCTGCGACATTTCTGGGGCGACCTGCACGGGCAGAGCGAGGAGACGATCGGCACCAATTCCGTCGAAGACTATTTCTACTACGCCCGCGACAAGGCGTTCCTGGATATCGTGGGGCATCAGGGGAATGACTTCCAGATCACCGACGCTTTCTGGGAGCGGCTGAACGCGATTACCCGCGCCTTCGACGTGCCCGGCCGCTTCGTCGCGGTGCCGGGCTACGAATGGTCGGGCAACACCGGCATGGGCGGGGACCGCAATATCTTCTTCCGCCAGGAGGGCCGTCCGATCCGGCGTTCTTCCAGCATCCTGGTCGAGCCAGGCACACCGCGCGACAGCGATTGCCATACTGCCGCCGAGTTGTTTGCGGCGCTGGAGGGGGAGGATGCGGTGGTCATCGCGCATGTCGGCGGTCGTTACGCCGATATCCGCATGGCGCACGACGGGCGGCTGGAGCGGACGGTGGAAGTGCACTCCACGTGGGGTACGTTCGAGTGGCTGCTGCACGACGCCTTCGATCTCGGTTATCGCCCGGGCGTGGTCTGCCACAGCGACGACCACAAGGGCCGGCCGGGCGCGACCCGGCCGGGGGCCTCCCATTTCGGTGCGATCGGCGGGCTCACCTGCTATCTGATGCCCGAGCTCTCGCGTGGGGCGCTGTTCGAGGCGTTGCGGCGCCGGCACCACTACGGCACCACCGGAACGCGGATGTTCCTGTCGGTGAGCGGAACCTTCGCGACGCCGGTGGCGGTGTTCGAGGACGATCCGGCGCTCGGCCCTGCCACGACGAAGACCACGACCTGGGTGGGGATGGGCGACATCGTGCAACCCGGCGCGACGCCGATGCAGCTGCAGGTGGAAGTCGTCGGGTCAGCGCCGATCGAGCGCATCGACCTGTTCCACGGCAAGGAGGTGGCCCGCACCGTCCGCCCCTTCGCCGCGACCGAGCTCGGTCGGCGCATCCGGGTGATGTGGCAGGGGGCAGAATATCGCGGGCGCGGACGGGAAGTGCCCTGGCAGGGCGCGCTTTCCATCGAGGGCGGGCGGTTCGAGCGCGCCGAGCCGGTCAATTTCCTGAACCCCGAGAACCGGCTCGAGATGCAGGAGCCCGGCAAGCGGCTCGCCTGGCGCTCGGTCACCACTGGCAACATGGCCGGGATCGACCTCTGGCTCGCCGACGGGCAGGTGGAGGAACTCCGGCTCGAAACGCATCTCGGGAGCGGGCGGTGGGCCGCCGCGGCGATCGGGATCGAGGACTTGGTGCTGCAAGCCGGCGGGCTGGACCGGCAGATCCGCCTGTTCCGCCTGCCTGACCGCCTGCCGCAGCGCGTGGCGTTCACCGAGGACGTCGCCTTCACGGGGGCGACCGACTTGCCGGTGTTCGTGCGGGTCACGCAGGAGGACGGCCACCAGGCATGGTCGAGCCCGATCTATCTGATCGCACCACCGGTGCCGCGGTGACCGCCGAGGCACTCGACCGGGAGGCGGTGGCCGCGGCCATGGCCGTCCTCGACCGTCACATGGCGGCACTCAACGCGCACGTCCCGGCCGCGCTCGCCGCGACGCTGCACTTCCCGCATTATCGCCTGGCGGGTGGCCGCATGCAGGTGTGGAGCACGCCGGACAGCTATTTCGCGGATTTCCTGGCCCGGGCGGGCGACGGCTGGCACCATAGCGCCTGGAGCTCCCGCACGCCCATCGCTGCCGCGGCCGGGAAGGTCCATCTCGACGTAACCTTCATCCGCTACCGGATCGACGATACCGAGCTCGGCCGGTTCCGCTCGCTCTGGATCGTCGCGCGGATCGCGGGGCGCTGGGCTGCACAAGTCCGTTCGAGTTTCGCGGCATGATCCGCAATCACCGCATCGGACCCGGCCACAGCCGGATTACGAACCAACCAGGGAGCAGACGATGCTGAAGCTGGACGACGAAGCGGAGGCGATGCGCCGGGGCGCGCTCGGGCCCGCACGACAATGGGCGATCGAACATCAGATGAAGGTCGGTGCCTATCTCGGCGCGCGCGACATGGTGCTGGTCAGCCAGGCACACATCATGGCCGACACGGAATCGCTCGGCGCGGCGGGGGTAGCGTGGCTGGAGCGCTTTGCCGCCATGCCCGAGCAGGATCGCCGGGTGCGCGTGCCGACCATCACCGACCCGCGTGGGACCGATTTCACCGCGGCCAAGCGGCTGAAGCAGCAGGACTACATGGTGGCGCTGGAGCGGCGCGCGGTGACGGCGTTCGAGGCCCTCGGGATCCTGATGACCGATACCTGCGTCAACTACCAGACGATCATGCCGCCGATCCGGGGCGAGCACGTGGCGTATGGCGACACCGGGGTCGTGATCTACTGCAACAGCGTGCTCGGCGCCCGCTCCAATTTCGAGGGCGGCCCATCCGCGCTCGCCGCCGCGCTCACCGGGCGCACGCCGCGCTACGGCTATCATCTCGACGAGCGGCGCTGCGGCTCTCTGCTAATCGAACTCGGCATGACACCGCGCGAGCTGCATGAATGGGGCGCCTTGGGCGGTGTGGTTGGCCGGCTCGCCGGCGATTACTGGCGGGTGCCGGTGCTGACCGGGCTCGACCGCGTGCCGGGATCGGACGAGCTGAAGCATTTCGGCGCGGCCATGGCGAGCTTCGGTTCGGTGGCGATGTTCCATATCGAGGGCCTGACGCCGGAAGCCAGCTCGGTCGCCGACCTGTTCCGCGGCGACACACCGGCGCCAGTCTGCGTCGGCGCGGCGGAGGTGCGCGCGCTGCTCGCCAGCTACGTCGACGCCGCTGGTACGATCGACGGGGTGGACGTGGTGGTGTTCTCCGCCCCGCAGCTCAGCCTGATGGAGATGCAGGCACTGGCCGGGATGCTGGACGGAAAGCGGGTGACGGTGCCGCTGCTCGCGGTCACCAGTCCGCAGGTGAAGCCGGATGCCGACCGCATGGGTCTCACCGCCCGGATCGAGGCTGCCGGCGGAACGGTGCTGTCGGGAATGTGCTTCTATCAGAGCTACGCCCGCGAGCTCGGCGAGGCGAATGGCTGGAAACGCCTGGTCACAAACTCAGCGAAGCTGACCAACATCATCGGTGGCTATGGCTACCGTCCGGTCCTGCTGTCGATGGAGGCGTGCGTGGACGCGGCGTGCACGGGGAGGCTGGCATGAGCGTGGTGCAGGAATTCGCCGCAAGCGCGGCGATGGGGGAGAAGGTCCGCGGTCGCGCGGTTGTGGCGAGCGACGGGTTCTCCGCCCGCTACGACCTCGACCGCATCGCCGGCATCTTTTCGCGGCCGGAACACAAGCTGGCCGGCCGGTCCTATGTCGGGCTGATCCTAGTGCTCGACCGCGCGAAGGGCGGCGTCGCCACCGCCTGGATGCTGCATGAAATGGCGGCGCGTGGGATAGTGCCTGCGGCCCTGGTGTTCAATACGGTGAATCCGATCATGGTGCAGGGCGCCGCGCTTGCCGGAACGACGATGATGTCGGGGTTCGCGGTGGATATCACGCTCGCCGTGCCGGACGGCGCGTTAATCGAGATCGACCCGACAGGAGAGTCTCCGGTGTTGCGCCTCTTGGAGAAGGGGTGATGTACCTCACGACAGCTCTGTTGCAACGCCGGTCGAGTTTGGTTGGGGTAGCAGGGCGGGACTGGGAACAGCAGGGGACGCGATGGTGGCGGATCGGGACGGCCAGTTCAAGGGGAGTCTACGGCGCAAGCAGGGCTACCGCATTTGGCCGAGGCCGGTTCTGGCGAACTCATCGGACCATCCGGAGCGTTTGCGCTTCCTTCGGATTGAGATGTCTGGCTTGGCCTTTCGCAGGACGTTCAGGGCGAGCTTGCGCAGGATGGTGAGGTTTTCCGGCCCGTGGTCGCGGCGATTGCGCGCCCGGTCCTCATCGAAGCCGACATCGAGCACCCAGTGCAGGCTGTTCTCGATCCGCCAGTGGGCGCGCACGGCGGCGGCGAAGCGGGCGGTGTCCATCGCCACCGAGGACAGGTAGAGCCGGCGGTGCCGCGTGGTTTTTTCCGTGGCAGGTCACCTCCGCCTCGACCATCCCAAGCATCGCCAGGCCGGGCATCGGTGCCTCATCCGGATGGCGGCGATCGGACAGCATCCAGCCGATATCATGGGTGACGGCGTGGCGACGGACTTCGATCCGCCCGCCGTTGTGCCCGTCGTTCGTCGTGTGCGCGCCGTCCGTCCGGTTGGCCGGATCGACGAAGGACGCCTGGGCCTCGGCGTAATGCGCCGGGCGGTTCGCCTTCAACGCGAACAGCCAGTCGCCACCGCGCACGCGGATCAGCCACGCCGTCTCGCCCTGGCAATGCAGCGCATCGCCGGTGACCAGCATCCCGCTCAGGTCGATCAGGCCAAGCAAGCTGCGCGCCGCCATGATCTCACTTTCCTTGTCCTCCGCAGCCACCTGGCCCACCACCAGCCGCGTCCCGGCGGCGAAGGCGGTGACGACATGCAGCGCCGACCGCCCCGCCGCGCGGTCGAACGAGCGGCGCAGCGTCTTGCCGTCGATGGCCAGCACGCCCGCGCCGTCCGCGCCCAGATCGTCGAGGAAGGCGGCGAAGCACCCGGCGAAGGCGGCCGGATCGAGCAGGCGGAACAGACGCGAGAAGGTATCGTGGCTCGGGAATCCGCCCGGCAGTTCCAGGAACTCCCGGAACAGCGCCGCAAGGTCGCGCGCGAAGTCGGCGATATCGACGCAACTCTCCGCACCGCAGATCGACCCCACCAGGGCGATCGTCCGGACATCCAACAACTTATGCCGCCGGGCGTTGCCCTTTCTCGGCTCCGGAAGTTCGGCCAGACGCGCCCAGATCGATGCCACACTTGCCCTCCTCTCCCGCGGAGGAAAGACAAGAGTCCATCAGGCCGGGAAAGGTCCGGCGCCGAGCGAATTCCTTGTGCGATTCGCCTGGCGGTCCAGGCCTGTGCGATGGTATGCCGATGTGCCGTCGGCAGGGGAAAGATCGTCGGCCGTTCCGGTCGTCACGCTTGAATCTGCTGCGGTATCCGTAGTTTGTTCGGTGGTCGCTTCCCCCGGCCGGGTGGGGGGGATGCTCGCCGACACGATGGATGATATAGCGCCTCGGGTGACCTCCGCGTACCAGCGCAGGACCGGCACGGGGAACGATCTCCCAACGCAGCCCACGCGCCCGGAAGGAATACCGCAGATGCAAGGTTTTGACGGCTACCACCGTCCTGATGGAAGTGTCGGCGTCCGGAACCACCTGCTGGTGCTCTCGCTAGGCGGGCTGACCAGCCCAACGGCACGTCGTGTCGGCTCCCTATTGGGCGGGGCAGTCACGGTTGCGATGCCCTACGGTTCCGGCCTGCTGGGCGAAGACCGCGCCGTGTTCGTCGCTGCCCTGATGCGACTTCCGGCGCACCCGAATGTCGGGGCGACCGTGCTGATAGGGGACAATCCGCCGCTGATGGAGCAGGTGGCGGCGGCGGCGGAGCGGACCGGGAAACCCTGCGTAGCCTTTACACTGGATGCCTGCGGCCACGACGCGCTGACGCTGACCGACCGCGCGCTGCGGGCCGGCGCCGCGCTCGCCCGGCAGATCTCCGGCTGCCGGCGTACGCCGGCACCGCTGTCGGCGCTGACGGTCGGGCTGGAATGCGGCCGGTCGGACCCCAGTTCCGGTCTCGTCGCCAATCCCCTGCTCGGGCTGGTGGCCGACCGGATGGTGGATGCGGGCGGACGGGCGATGATCGGTGAAACCACAGAATGGCTCGGCGCCGAACACTTGCTGGAGCGACGTGCCGCGACCCCCGCGGTAGCAGCCGCGATCCATGCCGCTGCACTGCGGCGCGAACAGGCGGCGGTTGCAGCCGGGATCGACCTCACGGGCAACAATCCCGGCCCGACCAACATCGCGGCCGGCCTGTCTAGCATCGAGGAAAAATCACTCGGCAATATCGCCAAAAGCGGGCATCGTCCGATCGCGGGCGTGCTGGGCTACGGCCAGCCGCCGCCGCGACCGGGAATGTGGGTAATGGACGCGCCCGCCTATGCGCCCGAGTCACTGACCGGCTTCGTCATGGCCGGCGCTCAGGTGCTGCTTTTTACCGCCGGCGTCGGCAACAGCTACGTGAGCGCGCTCGCGCCGACGTTGAAGCTGAGCGCCAACCCCGTCACCTGCGCCGCGCTGGGCGAGCAGCTCGATTTCGATGCCAGTTCCGTGTTTCGCGGCAGCGAGGGGCCGGAGCCGGCCGCGGACCGGCTGCTGGCGGCGTTGCTGGACACCGCGTCCGGGCAGGCAACGTGGGGCGAGGTCCTCGGCGAAGGCAGCGAGGTCGTAAGCCGTTTCGGTGCCGCGCTATGAGCGCCGAGGCACCACCGCCGGTCGATGCGATCCGGCTGACTCCGCACGACACCGTTGCGACAGTGCTGCGGCCGGTTATCGCGGGCGAGCACGTGCGCGTGCGATGCGGCACCGAGGTCGTGCCAACACTTGCAACCGAGGCGGTGCCGCTTTGCCACAAACTCAGCCTCGTGGCGCACCTTCCGGGCGAGCCGGTGCGCAAATACGGCGAGGTGATTGGCGAGGCGACGATGCCGATCGCGCCCGGGGCGCACGTGCATGTGCACAACATGCGAAGCCGCCGGGGCCGCGGTCCCGCGGGCTGATCATTCCGCTGTCCCCCGGCGCGGTGAGCGCCGGATTGCCTTCGCGAGGCCCGGGAACCGCCGGATTTCCTGGGTAGGACCAGGCTCACGCGTTTCCCCGCAGGCATTCCGGCGTCCCTGTATACCAAAGGGTACCACGTTCTTCTGCGCGGCAGGCGGTGGCTTCAGGCCTCCCTGTCCGTCAGGAACTCCAGGCTGCGGCCCTCGGAATCAAGGAACCCGAGGCGGCTGACGAGGAGAGCCATGCCGAAGATAGGGATCGACAGAACGAGGATCGTCGCGGTGAAGCCGATGCCTGCCACCCCGATGGGAATAGCGAAGATGTTGATGGCGATCGCGAGCCGACACATGGCGTTGCAGAAGCCCTGGCCCCGGCCGCGAAGGTGCGTCGGGAACATCTCGCCCGCCCAGACCCAGATGATGACTGCCGGGCCAAGCCAACTGCAGAAGCTGAATACGAAGAAACCGGCGATCAGCAACGCGGGGCTGTGCGGCCCGGCTAACGCCATGAAAATCGCGGCGCAGCCTTCCGGGATGGCGGCGATATAAAAGAGGCGGCGGCGGCCGATGCGGTCGATCAAGAGCATGCTGGTCAGTACGCCGGCCAGGCTCGTGCACCAGACAACGCCGGTGAAGGCGAGGCTCGCCCTGACCGAGAGTGCGCCAACCGTGCGCAATACGTAAGGTGCCGCGATGGTCGAAAGCGGGCCCGAGATGCAGTTGAGGAAAAAGACGCTGGCGACCGCGAGCGCCCGCGCCCGCCAGGGTGGGCGGAAGAGCTCGGCATAGGAGCCGCGACGTGCCTTCAACTCGGCGATTGCGGCAGCGTCCGCGGTGATACCGAAACTCGCAAGTGCCTGCTGAGCCTCTTCGATGCGACCATGGACGGCAAGCCAGCGCGGCGATTCGGGCAGTCCCTGACGGCCGATCAGGACGAGAGCGGCCGGGGCCGCGGCCAGTGCGAACATCCACCGCCAGGTGTCGGCGCCGGCGAGCGGCATCAACGGCAGCGCGATCAGAGTGGAAACGAGCGCACCCAGGACCCAGGTGAAATTGATGAGGGAGCCCGCGAGGACGCCGCGCTGCGCCTTGGGCGAGACCTCGGCGATGTAGGCGGTGGAGGTGGGCACGTCCATGCCGACCCCGATGCCGACCAGAAAGCGAGCGATAAAGAGCTGCGGTACCGAGGTGACGAAAGCCGAGGCGATCGAGAAAACGACAAAGAAGAGCAGATTGGCGATGAAGATGGCGCGCCGACCCAGGCGGTCGGACAGGTCGCCGAAGACAAGCATGCCGAGCATGGCGCCGAGGAAGCTTGCCGCGCCGAGCGATCCGATCTCGGACGGCGTGAGATGGAACTGCGGACGGAGAAAGATCAGTGCCGCACCCATCACCAGAAGGTCGTAGCCGTCGATGAATTCGCCGAGCGCAGCCAGGGTGATGGCGTAGCGCTGGCGGGGTGTAAGCCGATGGTCGTCGAGCGTTGAAACGGCCGTCATCTGCTGCATTTCCTCCCCGAATTGATAAACAGAAAGCACCAAAACCAACCGCGCCGGGACCGCACCAACACGATGCCGCCTGGCCGGCGCGCCAGAACCTCAGAGATGGCCGCCGCCGGTGGCCTGCAGATCCGCCCCGGTGATGAAGGCGCCGGCGTCGGAGCACAGCAGCAGGGCCGCGCCGACCATGTCTTCGGGGGTGCCGGCGCGTGCCATGGGGTTAGCCGCCCGCTGGATGGCTGCCCAATCGGCGGGGTCGCTGCGCCGCCAGCGGTTGCGCTCAGTCGCGATCAACCCGGGCGACAGCGTGTTCAGTGTCACCCCGTCGGGCGCGGCGCCGCGCGCTAGGCTGAGCATCAGCGTGTGCTGGGCCGCCTTCAGCGCGGCGTAGATGCCAAGCTCGGGCTCCGGGCGGGTCTGGTTGACGCTGCCGATCGACAGCACGCGGCCCCAGCGTCGGGCGCGCATCCCGGGCAGCGCGCCCTGCAGCAACTCGACCGTCGCCGCCAGGTTGACCGCGGTCTGGCGTGCGATCTCCGCCGTCGTCACCGCGCTGAGCGTCAAGCGCGCCTGAACCGATGCGCAGACGACCAGGATGTCGAGCCCGCCGAACGCGGCGCAGACCGCCTCGACCACGCCGCGCGCGGCCCCGGCTTCCCGGAAGTCGGCTGCCAGGCTCAGGGCCCGCACGCGGCGGGCGGTGATCTCGCGCGCCACTTCGTCCGCGGCCGCGGGGCGGCCTGCGGCGGCGTCGGCCTCGACGGCATGGTGGATGGCGACGTCCGCCCCCGCCTCGGCCAGTCCGAGTGCAATCGCTCGGCCGATGCTCATGCTGCCCCCGGTCACCAGCGCGCGCCGTCCGGGGATGGCGAAGCGCCGGGCGAGGGCGGTGGCTGGCTCCGAGGTGCAGCCGGACATCATGAGACGCTCTCCCGGGTTTGATCTAATTCCGGGTTTACCCCGCCTGATAACCGGTGTAAAGGCTCCGATACGATCAAATCGTGGGATGGACATGACTCGGCTGGCGGACATCGGGCAGCAGATCCGCGATGACATCGCAACCGGGCACCTCGCGCTCGGCGCGCGGCTGACGATCGACCAGCTCGCCGGGCGCTACGGCGCGAGCCACATGCCCATCCGCGAGGCGCTGCGGCAGCTCCAGGGCGAGGGCCTGGTGGTGCTGGAACAGAACCGCGGTGCGCGGGTGCGCGGCTTCGATCGCCCGTTCGTCGTCAATCTGTTCGACACGCGCAGCGCGATCGAGGTTGTGCTGGCACGGCAGGCCGCGCGCCAGTGCACAGCCGTGCAACTCGCCGGGTTGCAGACCATCGAAGCCGATCGACACCGGCGGGTCGAAGACGGCGACTTTGCGGCCGCGCTCGCGCTCAACCGGCGATTCCACCAGCTCATCAACTCGGCCGCGCACAATCCGCAGGCGGTCGCCATCGTCGATCAGCACTGGGTCCTGATCGCCGCCCTCTGGCACCGCTACGGCTACGGGCCGGATCGTTTTGCCGGCGTCTCCAGCGACCACCGCAACCTGCTCCGCGCCCTGTCGGCGCGCGATATCGAGGCCACGGCAGCCATCATGAATGCACACGTGATCAAGGCGAAATACGACCTGCTCGAACGAATGGACACCGCCCTGGGGGCCGCGTCCGCGGCAGTGGCATGATGAACGACCCGGTCGTGCGGCTGTCGGGCCATGTCGCCGAGGTGACCCGCAAGACGCGGTGGATCTTTGTTGAGGTCGAGACCGCGGCAGGACTGACGGGCGTCGGCGAGGCCAGCCTCAACGGCCAGGACCGGGCGGTCCTGGAAGCCACCGAGGCCCTGTCGGAGGCACTGTTCGCGCTGCCCCACGCCGCGCCGGGGCCATGGCCGCTCCCCATGGATCTCGCAGCGGCAGCAGCGGTCTCAGCCATCGACCATGCGCTCTGGGATATCGCAGGGCGGCGCGCCGGCCGGTCGGTTGCCGCCATGCTTGGCGGCCCGCGGCGCGTGACCGTGCCGCTGTACGCCAACATCAACCGCCGCACTCTGGACCGACGCCCAGAGGGCTTTGGCAAGAGCGCGCGGGCCGCCCTCGCCGCCGGGTTCACCGCAGTGAAAATCGCGCCGTTCGACGAGGTGATGCCGGGTATGCCGGTAGCTGAGGGGGCCATCGGGCTCGGTCTTGATCGGATCGCCGCCGCAAGGGCCGCGATCGGCCCGGGCTGCGATCTGCTGGTGGACTGCCATTGGCGGCTCACCGAGCCGGCAGCCGTCGAGGTCATTCGCGCAGCCGCGGCGGCGGCAGTGTATTGGGTCGAATGCCCGCTGCCCGAAACCGATGATACGCTTGCCGCGCTACGCCGGCTGCGCGGGCTGGCGAACGCGCGCGGCATGCGCCTGGCCGGATGCGAGCTCGGCATCGGCGCGGCCGGGTTCGCACCGTTCCTGCGGGCCGGCGCCTACGACGTGATGATGCCGGATGTGAAATACGTCGGCGGTCTCGCCGAAATGGTGCGCCTGTCGGACAGCTTCGCGCAGGCGAAGATCGGCTTCTCGCCGCACAATCCGACCGGCCCGATCTGCCATGCCGTCAGCCTACACGTGTGTGCCGCGTCCCCAAGCCTGGATCGGCTGGAAGTGCAATTCGATGAGACCGACCTGTTCGGCGCGCTAGTCGGCAACGCGTTGCCGCCCCCCCGCGGTGGAATATCGGCCCTGCCGGCCGATGCCGCCGGGCTCGGTGTCGCGCTCGCGCCGGACGTCCTGCGGCGGCAGGAGGTAATGAGATTCATGCGCCATCGCCGGGGGCCGCCGTCAAACGATACCGAGATCTACACGAAATGTTGGAGCCTGTAGCTTTCGCCGTTCATTCCCAGGATATGGACGTGGTGGGTGAGCCGGTCGAGCAGCGCGCCGGTGAGACGCTCGGAGGCGAACACGCCGGTCCATTCGTCGAACGGCAGGTTGCTGGTGACGATGGTCGAGCCACGCTCGTAGCGTTGGCCGAACACCTCGAACAGCAATTCGGCGTCGGTCTGCGACAGCGGCACGTAGCCCAGTTCATCGATCACCAGCAGTTTGCACGCGGCCAGCTGGCGTTGCAGCCGCAGCAGCCGCTTCTCGTCGCGCGCCTCGATCAGTTCATGCACCAGAGCCATCGCCGTAGTGAAGCCCACCGACAGGCCCTTCTGGCAGGCGGCCAGCCCCAGGTCGAGCGCGATGTGCGTCTTGCCCGTCCCGCTGTTGCCGACCGCGATCACGTTCTTCCGTCGCAGCACATACTCCGACCGCGCGAGTTCCAGCACCAACGCCTTTTTCAGCGACGCCAGCGCCAGGAAGTCGACGCTGTCGAGGCTCTTCACTGCCGGGAACCTGGCCTCCTTGATACGACGCTCGATGGTCCGGCGTTCCCGCTCGATCAGTTCCAGTTCCGCCAGCCGCAGCAGGTAGCGGACATGATCGACCCCGTGCGGGCGCACTGCCGCGCCAGCTTTTCATGCTCGCGCAGGAAGGTCGGCAGCTTCAGCGCCTTCAGGTGATGCGCCAGAAGGATTTGTGGCGCGGCCGGCGATGCGTCGGTCATGACGCCGTCCCGACCAGCAGGTCCAGGTAGCTCCGGGCCGAAGTGGCCGCCACGTGGGCGCACGGCAGATACGGATACACCATCATGTCGAGCCGCCCCGCCGTGGTCGGTCACGCCATCTGGAAGGCGGCTATCTCGACGGCGGCGGATTTGCGGGCCACGCTGGCAGCGGGCGGTGTCGGGGCCTCATAGGGCTTCCAATCCTCGCCGGTGATATCGGCGTAGGCGGTGATCGCGCCCTCGGCGGCGGCCAGCAGGGCGAACGACTGCAGCGCCATTTCGGCGGCGAACAGGCGGGCGCGCTCGGCCTTGCTCTCGAATCCGGCCGGACCGTCGCGGTCCTCGTCGCGGTCGTCGTTGAGCAGCTTGCTGGTGAGCTCCATCGCGGCCGACTTCTTGGTGCCGTAGAACTGCGCGGCCCCGAAGGCGGAACTGACGAAGGCGCCGGTGATCCGTTGCATGTGGATCTGCAGGGCCTTCTCGTTCAGCGCCGTACCGAACGCCTTGGCGGTCGCGGCGATGTGCTCCCGGGTCGCGTCGCGGATGCCGTCATAGTCGACGGGGTCGAGGCCGAAGGTGCGGACAAGGTTATCGGCCAGGCCGTGATGCGGGGCGAGACGGGCGACCCGTTCGAAGGTGACGGATTGGCGGTCCGACCGGCTGCGGGGCGGGGTGGCGGTTTTCGCGGGTGTCTGGGTGGATTTCCTGGTCATGGGGTCGATCCTTTCGCTCTGCCCGGGAGGTCCCGCCGGCGTTGTGCCGGCGTCCGCCCCCTCGGGTGCGGTTTCCTGGGGCCGGGCCCAGGCGCGAGCGGAAGGCCCTGAGGACGGCAGTGGTGCGGGAGCGCAGCGACCCGGTGCCGTCCGAACCGCAGGCGCTTCGCCGCAGGCGGAGCGGGGCTTGCAGCGAGCGACGACCGGCCCAAACCGCACGCATCCAAGGGGGGGACGCCAGACACGGCACACCGGCTCTCCCCGTGAGGCAGGGAAGAATCGAAGCTCCATGGCCAATCCCCCCTGAACCGCGCGGCCCCGCAGCTTCCCGCCCGGGGCGGCGGATCA